>NZ_BPLI01000042.1:0-116150 GCF_019656175.1 Bacillus sp. BML-BC051 | reverse complement strand
CATTAAAGCGGGATAAAATAAGGCTAAAAAAATTATCTCCAAATTTCTTTAGCCTAGATCACTTATTTACACATTAAAAAATATAATTCGTACAACGGTACCTTTACCAACTTCTGAATGGATTTCTACACTATGTCCTAATTGTTTCGTAATTTCATATACAAGATATAGCCCCATTCCAGTTGATTCTTTAAAATCTCTGCCATTTTCCCCTGTAAAGAAAGGTTTAAATACTCTAGGTAAATCTTGCTTCGGTATCCCTACGCCATAATCGGTGATTTCAAGTATAACGTTACTATCTTCCTTACAAGCATTTACTTTAATCTTCTCTCGACTACCAGATGAATATTTAATCGCATTCGATAGTATTTGTCCAATTAAAAATTGTAGCCATTTTGCATCACTTTCTACAATAATATCCTTATCAATTTTAAGCTCTGGATATACAAAATTCCGGATAAAAAAGCGTTTATGTTCATGCACAGAATCATTCACTATTTTATGTAGCTGTACTTTTTCGACATAAAAATCTTGTGTAAATGCTTCTAAACGTGCGACATACAAAGCCATCTCTAACCCTTTTTTCAATCTATCTGTTTCCTCATTTATACTTTCAAAACGTGGGTCGACTTCATCTTGTGTAATTAATTCTATTACAGATAAAGGTGTTTTCATTTGATGTATCCACTGATTCATAAAAGTTAAATGATCATTATTTTTTCTCTCTTGTATTTGCAGCTGGTTTTGATAATGTCGATATTGCACCTCAAGTAGCTCTTGAAGTTTAGTAGATAAAACTGCAAAATCTGATTTTTGAACAGAATCATCCAAAGAATGCAACGGATTTGCTAATCTTTCATAGAACGTACGATGAGTAAAGTAACGAAATACTAAATAACCTACCATAAAAAAGACACCTAAAAACATTGCATATAATGCCGTTGCAATATGGTTATGCCCATCAAACCAATATACAAGAAATATGGCTAGTAGCTGGATTACTGTAAAACAAATAAGTGGTATATGATCACGAATAAATAATTTTATCATTTCTCCATACCATTATCCCAAGTTATATGTAATCTATAACCGACACTACGAATCGTTTCAATTGCATCTTCAATCTGTAATGTTTTTAACTTTTTACGCACACGAGTTGTATTTACGCTTAAAGTATTATCATCAACATACGATTCGCTATCCCATAATTTATTTAATAGCACTTCTCTACCCACAACACGCGGATAATTTTTCATTAACATCTCTAATAAAATAGCTTCATTTCTTGTTATATCAATCTCTTGATTCTTAAGCCTCAATACAAGCCTTTCGGGATATAAGCAAAGACCTTGTTGCTCAACCATCCGTTCTTCTACTTTCGGTGCATAATCTCCGTAAGCGCGTCTTAAATGACTACGAATTTTCGCCATTACAACTTCGTAATGGAATGGCTTTGGAATAAAATCATCACCACCGTTTTCAAGCGCCATAACTTGATCCATTGTGCCTTCACGAGCCGAAATAAATAATATCGGACATGTAGAAACTCCGCGAATTTGACGACACCAATAGTACCCATCAAAACTTGGTAAATTAATATCTAATAAAACTAACTCTGGTTGTTCTTCTAAAAAAATGTTTAATACATTTTGAAAATCCGATACAATAATTCCTTCATACCCGTATTTCGCGACATGTGTTGATAATAATTCTGCAATTTTCATATCGTCTTCTACAATCATAATTTTAACCATGTGTTTACTCCTTTTTCGATCCACAATCTTATATTCAATTATATAAAATAAATACTACCTTTTTTTATATCATACGTAAATCAAAAAAGGATACTTTTATACAACAGCATCCTTCTTCTATTATTCTTATTTAATATGAAATTTACTCAAAGTAAACCCTAGTTTTTCCATATAATTCATACCTAATTCCATCCTAGCAGTCTTCAGTGGATCCACAACTTGGCAAATTTTTAAATTACCTGCTGCTGATAATAAAAGCGTTGCATCAGCTTTAGACATTTCTAATTCTTCATGTAAAAATGTCACCATATTTCGCACAGCACGATTCGCTGCATCATCTAATAATTTCTCTGAAGCAATCGTCATTACTTTTTCTTTTTGGATAGCCATTGGTAATGGCCATTTCTTTCCTTTTATAATTTGAACTGTTACAGTAACCTCACCAGCAACTTCTACGCCACTAACACCAATTTCACCATCACCCATCGCTGCGTGTAAATCACCTATTGCTAATAGAGCGCCAGGAACATTTACAGGTAATAGTAATGTCGTCCCTTCTTTTATCTCTTTACAATCCATATTCCCACCATGATCATGCGGAGTGCCACATGAAATGCTCTCTTCTTTCGGCGCAGTACCAATAACACCAATCATTGGATTAATCGGAATTTGTAATTCATTTGAAAATAAAACATGTTCATTATGTATTGGGACAATTTTCACTGTATTTTCATGTAGCTCTTCACCCATTACGCCAAGATTCGTTCCTGTAGTTAAAACACCTTGCTCTGCAATTTTAATCTTTTCAATCGATACGACTAAAATATCACCGGGTTCTGCACCATTAATAAATACTGGACCAGTGGCTGGATTAATACGGTTCCAATCTAATTCTTGAAACGCAACATCTTCAGAATCAATTTGATTTTCAAAGCAATCATATGTTTCATATACAACACGACTCCCTACTTCTACTTCCATACAAGGCTGATTATCTGGTGACATTGCGTAAATGATATGTTCTTTATGAATACGATACATGTTATCTCTCCCCTTTTATATTGGCCTACAATTACTAATTAGCTTTTTTCGTACAAGATCCTGTTAAAAATTATAAATTTACATATAGAAAAGCACCTAGCTTATTTTCATACATACACTCTTTACTATAATAGATAAAGAAAGGTGGTAGCACTATGCCCCTTATTCCATATAACGAAAGTGATGTTGATTTACTAGCTCGTTTAATTCGTGCTGAAGCTGAAGGAGAAGGTCGACAAGGTGAACAACTTGTTGGCTGCGTAGTAGTAAATCGTGTATTTTGTGATTGCTTAGATTTTAAACAGCTTCGTTCTGTACGTGACGCGGTATATCAAAGCCCTGGCGGATTTGAAGCAGTGCAATACGGATATTTTTATCAGCGTGCTCGTGATTCTGAAAAAGAAATTGCAAGAAAAGTTTTACAAGGTGAATGGCGCTGGCCAGCACGATGGGCTCTATGGTATTTCCGTCCAGTTGGAGCTTGTCCGCCTGAATGGTATAATCAGCCATTTGCAGGGCAATTTAAAAGCCACTGCTTTTATGAACCACGTGGTGATGAATGTCCAAAAATGTATTCACGATAGCATAATTTGAAACGCAAGTACTCAAATCTCTGAGTACTTGCGTTTCTTTTAGATTGTTTAGAAATCTAATAATGCGATGAACTTTTCAACTCCCACAACATGTATTAATAACGGTATACGCGGGCCGCTAGACTGATTCATAATGAGCCTATATATAATCAAAAACAATTGTTTTTGATTTTCTTTCATTATTTTTTTATTTTCATGATGACAAATTGAATACAAATTTTCCATAAAGTTAGAGTAATCTTTATTAGAACGAAGTATTTTGCAAACTTCTACTAACCATTCTTTCTGTCTTTCATCTAATGTGTTGTAAAACTCTGTATTTCTCTCTAGATTTACCGCAATTAATTTTTCAGATTGAAAGTTTCTTATCCAATACTCTGCGCGGTTACATATCGCTATCATAGCATCTAATGTATAACTTCTATCTATTTTTTCTAATATACCTTGTAAAATAGATGAATCAAAATTTAATAGCGGTAACGTTCCTGCTACTTGATTAAATTTCGGATATTCTTTAATTCTGCTATCAACTCTAGAAAGTTTAATTGCCTCAAATAAATCTTCATTTTTGAGCGTTTTATTCTCATAACTATCTTTCAATCGTTCATATTCTGTATAATTGCGAATTACATCTTCATCAAGACCGATATGAAAAGCTGCGTTTGGTCTATATTTAGCAAACATGAAAAGAATCACTTCTGGTAAATACACTTTTAACAACTCGCTAGGTGTAATACTATTCCCTGAAGAACTAGACATTTTTTCGTGATGCCCTTTTATTCCTATGAAATCATACGCAACGTAATGAGGAGCTTCACGATTAAATATTTCTTTTGCGATTTCCTTGGATACATTATAACTACCCGTTTCCGATGAATGATCTCTTCCACCCGGTTCAAAAATAACATCCTCTATCATCCACCTCATCGGCCAATCGATTTTCCAATTCAGTTTCATTTTATTTGTATTTAATACTGATAATTCATTTTGATTTCCACATACACATTCATACTGAACTGATTTTAATACTTCATCAAAATGTGTAATCGTTGTTGCATCTTTCCCGCATTTTTCACAATATAATGTAACTGGATAAAAGCTCTCTCGCTCTTCTTCACTACACTCTCCAGTTTTAAAACTCATTAAAATATCATATATTTCTTTTCTTTTATATAAAGACTCGAATATATTTTCGTTATACCTTCTGCTTCTATATTCAGCATGTTGATATATGAATTCCACTTCAATTCCAAATGCTTGAAGAGATTTCTCAAACTCTTTTTCAAAATGCTCTGCATACGAATTATGACAGCCATATGGATCTGGAATATCACAGTATGGCATACCAATATATTTTGCAAAAGATGGATCAATATTTTTAGGGACTTTTCTAAACCTATCATAATCATCCCATGAAAATATAAAACGAGTCTTTTTCCCTAAATCTTGAAGTGCTCTTACAACGAAATAAGTCGTTATTATTTCGCGAAAATTCCCAATATGAACAGAACCAGATGGACTTATTCCAGATGCACAAACAAATGTTTCTTTGTTTGGATGTTTTCTAATTAATTCATGTGCTACTTCATACGCCCAATGCATATATTACTCACCTCATTTATTATTTGTTTTTACATTTTCAAATTTATACAATAAAAAAACTCCCACCCCCAAGATTATTCATCTTGAGGACGAGAGTTGTTAGCTTCGCGGTACCACCTCAGTTTGTTAATACATCGCCATATTAACCTCTTCAGGTACGACAAAATATGCTTATACCCTATCTCTATAACGGGAGAACCCGTCGCACCATCCCTAAACAAATTAGTTCCTTGCGCAGCTCCAAGTCTTTTTTCGTTAAAATGTATACCGCTCTTTCTCAGCTACCAGAGCTCTCTGTACGTATCCTTTTTTAACTACTCTTCTCTTCCATGCCATTTTATATATTAGTTTTTTCATATGATAATTTATAATACTATTATTGTCAAACTTTTTCAGAAATAAAAGCTATCTAAATAAATGCTTTATCGCTTCTAATTGAATTTTGTGGCTACACTCATCACAACAATATGTCCCTTTCGATTTTTCTTTAAATCGCTTATATTTTTCACTTCCCTCGTAAACACGGAATATATTTTTACAAGAAAAACAAACAATTTCATAAAACATCATATGCATTTTCCTCTCCATGTTTATACATTTGTTTAATCGCTTGAGAAAACTAATTTTCCAAAATACAAATCTTAATATCTTCCGACTAAAGGTTTACCTCTATTCTTATTGAATTATATAAATATCTTATAAAGCGAGGTGAAAATCTTGATCAGCAATATACAATTGGTTTCATTTACCAAATCTAGTTTAGCTGAAGAACCTTGCTGGAATGAAAGTATTGGAGTTGAATCATTATGAATCGTATTAGTTACATAAGAAACGAAGAAAAGAAATATCATGACCTTTGCTATGAACAATACAAACTATTTGAAACTGGCTCTTGGCTTTACAAACCGGTTAAAACAGTTATGGACTTAATGGAGTACTTTGAAGGACAAAATAACTTACAAGTACTTGATCTCGGCTCTGGCGTTGGAAGAAATAGTATTCCAATTGCACAAAAAATAAAAAATGCTAGTGGTACTGTTACTTGTGTGGACTTACTGGATTCCGCTTTAACAAAATTACAAACTTACAGCAAAGAACATGATGTATTTGAAGTCATACAAACAGAACAAGCAGCAATTGAAAACTACTACATCCAACCTGATACTTATGATTATATCGTTGCAGTATCAAGTTTAGAGCATGTCAAATCAGAAGAAGATTTAAAAAACGTGCTCCATTCTATGAAAAAAGGTACAAAAACTGGTGGTATCAATTGTTTCATTATTAACTCGAACATACAAGAAATAGACTTACATACGAATGAAAAATTAGATGCTTTAATTGAAATTAACCTTCCTACTGAAGATATGATATATCTATTAAAAAGCATTTATAAGGAATGGAAAGAAATAAAAATAGAAATAAAAGAGTTAGCTTATGTTATAGCCCGAAATGAAAGAGACATTCAATTAAAAACAAATGCCATTACGTTTGTCGTTCAGAAATAATCGTATAATAAAGATGTGACTCTTTCTCTCAAATTCATTTTTATTATACAAAATTTGTTACTTTATATATTTATTAATCAAAATACAAAAACCATGCTTCAGTATCATTAGAAACATGGTTTTTATTATTGATTATACTAAAATGCTTAGCTATTTAATGAATTCATTAACTGGAAGAAAAAATGTTCAGGTTCATGTGTTTTATTTAATTCATACCATGAATGGAGTGTGTCCGGCGCTAATACATCTATTTTTTCAATACTACCACTGCAAATTCCAAAGGAGCTACTCCAGATGCAGTAATAAGATTTTCAGCAGACGCTACAGGTCCCATTTCATATAAATTTTCCTCTTTATATGTAGGACAAACCATTTCCATATAATCTAAATTATTACTTTCTAGTCTTTTCTAAAAGATAATCTATTTATTATTTATAATTGCTTGTCGAGCTTTTTCTTTATCATCAAAATGAATAGTCGAATCCTTTAAAATTTGATACGTTTCATGCCCTTTCCCAGCAATCAAAACAATATCATTAGAAGATGCCATGTTTATTGCATGATTTATAGCAAGTTCACGATCTACTTCTACTTTATAATTCAAATTATTATTCTGTGAAAACCCTTTTTCAATATCTTTCATTATTGCCTGTGGGTCTTCCGAACGTGGATTATCAGAAGTAATATAAACAAAATCACTATAACTTCCAGCAATTTCACCCATTATAGATCGTTTTTTTGTATCTCTATCTCCACCGCAACCGAAAACAGTAATAATTTTTCCTTTTGAAAACTCACTAATTGTAGAGAGGACATTTTCTAACGCATCGGGTGTATGAGCATAGTCCACAATTACAAGGAAATCTTGATTTTCGTCTATGATTTCCATTCTACCTTCAATGCTCTTTACATGAGATAAACTGTCACTGATGTTTGTAAGCGGAATATCTTCAACCAATGCAACTGTTATTGCTGCTAATGCATTATAAACATTAAAGCGGCCTACTAGATTTAGATTGATTTCTTTTTCCCCATTAAATGTAGAAACTAAAAACTGAATTCCTTTTGGGCTTAAAGTTATGTTCTTCGCTTGAACATCGGCTCCATTATGTATCCCATACGTAATCACTTCAGCAGAAGTAACTTTTTTAAAGTATTCTACTGATGGATCATCTGCATTCAAAATAGCAATTTTTTTATCTGTAGTAGAAAAATCATTTCCTAATCTAGAAAATAGAAGGCCTTTTACTTGCTTATATTCCTCAAATGTTCCATGGTAATCCAAATGATCTTGCGTTAAATTTGTAAAAACAGCGGTTTTAAAGTTACACCCTTTAACTCTTTCCATATGTAAACCTTGTGAGGTAACTTCCATAACACAATAATCTGTATTATGATTTTTCATCATTTGCAAATTCCGCTGAAGTATCGGTGGCTCTTGCGTATTAATATCAGTAGGATACCATTTCGGACCAACTTCCACTCCGTTATTCCCCATAAGCCCTGTTTGAAATCCATGATCAGTCAAAATTTTTTCAAGTAAATAGGATGTAGTGGTTTTACCATTTGTTCCTGTAATTCCAATGAGCTTTATTTTATTAGATGGGTAACCATAGAAATGTGATGCAATAATTGCCATAGCATACCTTGCATCTTTAACGATTATTTTAGGTATTTGAATGTTTACATCTCTTTCTACAATTAATGCCACGGCACCATTTTTCACTGCATCTTCAACAAATTGGTGACGATCTTCAAGAAAACCATCAATACCTGATACACATATAAACAGATTTCCACTTGTAATCTTTCTGGAATCCATTTCTAATCCCGTAATTTCTACATTCATATTCCCAACGGTATCTTTAATCAATAACAAATCCGCCAGCTCTTTTAGTTTCAAATCCCTCGCCCCCTTACACATTTACCCTACTTATTTTACCACTTCATATAAAATAATGGTTTAAAATTCCATATCAGTCGAACGAATTTTAATTATCTTCAATATACATAAATAAAAGAGCACTTGTTTCCGCAAGTGCTCTTTTGGGGATTTTGAGATACCCTATTAACGAAAGTTAAGGTTACTTAAAGTTAAAAGGTATTTATATTATATGCTTGTCCTTTTTGTTTGTGCATTATCAATATATAAACATCTTTAATAATATTTAATAACTATTAATTATAGTTCTTTTTACATTTTATCATTAAGAAATTAATTGAAGGCTTATTAACCATGTTCTTATTTGGTTCGTCAATTTCTGAAACTTGTACTAGTCCATATTTATTAAAATCTTGTTTTACAGATTCAGAATCATAGAAGAACATTTTTACGCCTTCCATTATCTCATAATAGTCTTTATCCAACTGGTTTCCTTTTCCATACATAGGAGCTTTTTTAGAAACTGTTGTGAAAACCATATATCCACCTGGTTTTAACTGATTATAACAATCTTTAATAAATTTCTCTCGCTCCTGCTTATTCAACAAATGAAGAAGTGCATGACTAAATATCCCATCATAAAGTTTATCATCAAAAGGCATCTCGTTTACCGAGCCGTGATATATACTACCATCTTCTAGTCCATTTTGTTTTGCTAAATCAATTGCAGTTTTTGAAATTTCAATACCAGTTACATTTATACCATTTTCGATAAATACCTTTGCGTTTCTTCCGTATCCAATACCCGGAACTAGTATGTCTTTAACGTTATTTTCTAGAAAAAAATCTTTTGTCAAAATTGCAGATTCTGTAGGTTCAAAACCCCACATTGTTTGTTTCTCAATAAAGCTTGATTCCCAAAATTCCATTTTTTTATCTCCTTATTCTTAACCCATATTTAGCATCACATGAAAGACTTATTAATTATAACGCTGCTTTTTTCACCACAGTCACTATAGGTCCATTGAATATAGCATATTAATAAGCCTATATCTATTTTAAAGATTGGTTGAATATTTATTCTAAATATTAACCATAACGTTTAGAGAAAAAATAAAAAAGCCAATACTTCCGTTGTAGTATTGGCTTTTCTAAAGAGAAATTATTTTTTAAATTTGTGCTGATCTAATATCTTTTCTAACATTTCAAAAGTTATCGGTTGAGCTTTCTCTAGTAATTGAAAACCAATACGCCCATTTGGTTCAGCCGTAACTTGCTGTAAACTCTTCAAATCATGAATTCCTTTTTCTCTTAATTGCATATATAGTTGTTGCTCCGACATTTTTGCCTTCATTAAATTCTCTTTTACAATCTCTCCATTTTCAACGATTATAATGCTACTGCCATTAAGGAATTGTTCCACCTTCCTTGATTTCAATTCAAAGTAATGAATGATAAGAAGTATGCTTGCAAATATTACAGCCGCAAATATAGATGGGACTACTTTCCTACTTAATACAGGCTCTACAATAATACGTCCAATTGATACTACTATAATGATTTCAGCTCTTGTCATTTGGCTAACAGATGTACTACCAGTCATTTTTAATGCAATCATTCCAGTGAAAATTAAAATAATACTCTCCAAAATCATATTCATTATGGCCCAACCCTTTAATAGTGAATGTTATTAGCATTCTAAATGAATTTTAATTAAACTTTTTTGCGAAAATCATACTTACATATTCTGAAAAGAAACTATTCTGATCAATCTTTTTTCAATAAGGATTGTATGATCCATCCTCCATTGTCCCAAAAATAAAAAGCACCCGAATGGATGCATAGATTAAACTTATTCATTATTACTTTCTTCACTTTTATCATCAACTGATTTCAAGTCTAACATGCTGCCTATATCAGGTGGTAAAGCTAACTCTATACCAGCTACTGGTTGATTATCTTCATTAAACCATTGTTTCTTAAATTTACTCAATGCTTCACTTTTCTTATTTTCATCCATATTACCCCGCCTTTTATGTACATGATATTAAACACTTTACTTAATATGTACATTGAGAAAGATAATATACTATTTGTACATAATGAAAGAGTAAAAACCTTCTCTGTTTACAACAACCGTTGCACCTGTAAAAAAAAACCTATAGTTGTTCCCCCTCGTTTTGTTATCATATTCATGACGAAACATACGTGAGCTATGTGACATGTACCTGATCATTTTATTCATACGAGACAAATACTTTTAAAGGAGTAATTATCCCCTCACTTAATTCCTCAAAACATTTTTCAAGAGCAGTATAGTGAATTTCATGTTGAAAAATCTCTTCTATCCATGGCGTCTGTTCTATTTGATTAAAAAACCAATCTGCATGTTTTTGATAATCATATCCGTCACTTGAACCAATGATCTGCAATTCTTTTCGATAAAAGTCGGCGGTTAATGTTAAGTCTTCTATATTACCATCAGAAAGAATACATATAGGCCCATTACTTTTAATAGCCTTTTGCAATGTGTGAAACCCTCTATTTGTAGCAGAACATTCCAAACCGTAATTATATGTTTCTATTATTTGCTTTTCTGAATCAAAGAGGTTTTTCGCACCAAACTTCTTTGCAAATTCTCTTCTATTTTTATTAGGATCAACAACATCCACATGTTCCACAGCTACAAAGTATTTTAAGAAATAACAAGCGAGTAAACCGATAACTCCCATTCCAGTAATAAGTACTTTTTCATCCTGTCGCGGGTCTAGCTTCAATACCCCTTTAGCAGCATCACACGAAAGAATAGATAATAAAGCAACTTTAGATTTTATATAACTAGGCACTCGGATTACTTTATCTCCCTTAACTATTCCTATCGTATTATGCCCATAAAAAGAGACTACTTTATCACCTACGTTTAAATTTGTTACTTTATTACCAACTTGAATAACTTCACCATAACTTTCATATCCAGTTTTTCTAGGATACATAGGATTTGTATCTGAAACATCCGATTCTTTATACTGTGGTAACTCTGCTCCAATACTTATTGCACCTGCAATTGTTTTAATGATAATTTCCTCATCCTGTATAGACTTAATTTTACAAGTTTCCCACTTAAGACGTTTTAGTCCTTCTAAAACTAATTTATTTTGTTCCATTTATAACCCTCTCATTTTATAAAAATATATTCTCACTAAATTTCAAACAATGTATAATAGATTCATCTAAAATTTATGCTATAAAATTGGCTAGCAACCAACAGTGATAATTGAATTTGATGGATATGAAATAAATGAGTATGTTATTGGCCTTAACTGTTCTCTAAACGAATTAAGAACAATGTATTTAAATGTGAAAAATGAAGAGATATCTAACGAAGATCTTCTAAGCTTATTTTGTGTACGGTATCACTATGAAAAACTCTCAAAATTACTACAAGAAGAAGTCCTAAGCGATGTTGTCATTGATTTAGATACGGACTATATTTATATTCCTAATAGATAACAGAAAACTAGATGAAATGAATAGAAATTACGATTTAGCTAAGTGTTTAATAAAATAAGTAATTGCCCAAATTAATGTCGCAAATTGAGTGACAAAATACATTGTCCATTCAAAACCAGTCAATTTTCTCTCTCGTTTCACTTTCTTTAAGTATCTGTAAAATATAAATGTACTTAAAAACATTAGTAACAACGATAATTGTTGTAAATCATAGACTATACGTACCCCCATAGACTCCATCACCTTTCTATTCAAAATAAATGCTATACTTTCAGGATATCACCTATTGGTAGTTTATTTCCATTTTATTTTTTCGCATAAACAAAAAGAGCACTCAGCAATCGAATGCTCTAAAAAGTATTAACGTAACATTTTTCTCTTACCTTTTATAACTCAGTTCTATCACTTCCGGTATATGATTGCTATCATATTTCCTTGTATAAATTTCTCCGTCTGGAGTAACAAATTGTAATACAATCTCACCACAAACACCATGTGGTATTTCAAATTCACCTTGTGTATTTGAAATACTGCGCACCTTACCTTCAATAGAATTTTCATAAATTTTCACATTAGATATTGGTTCGTTATTTTGATTTACGATAATACCTCTTGAATACTTACCCACCGCAATGCATTGATCATCTTTTTTATAATATTTAGTCACAACTATAGCTCCAATTATTATAGCGATACACACAAACAAGAGAATTATTTTGCGACTCACAACAAACCTCCTAATTCATTTTTTTCTTTTTTAAATTGAAAGGTTATACGTTCCACTTGTTTGATTTCCTCCATTACTTTACGAATTCCTTCTTCAATCCTATCTTCCTTCACATTCGATACGTTTAACTTTAATAGTCTTTCTTTCGGAAAACCTCTCACATAATTTTTATCAATCGTATCAATGCTTATTTGCATTTCACCTAGTCTTTGTAAAAGTATTTCTGAAATACTATTTTTATGTAATTCTAAACAAGTGTGGATTCCAATTGTGTTTTGCTTTGTATATGTAAAAAGCTGATTTTCATTATGCATTCTTTCTAATGTTTCTGCTAGTTTTTTAGATCTATCGTGATAGGACGATTTAATTTTATTTTTATGACGTTCAAACATGCCACTCTTTATATAAATTTCTAAAGCAGCTTGAGATATCATTGGGCTATCAATATCTAAAATCTTTTTATATGTATGGAAAGCATCCGCAATAACCGGTGGAATTACTGCTACACCAACTCGTAAACCTGGAAAAATAATCTTCGAATAACTTTTCAAATATATGACATGATTACCATGATCCAAGCTATATAACGGATCTGCTTTTGAATCCGTTTCTAAATCTGCTAAATAATCATCTTCCACTATAAATACATTATATTTTTTAGCCAGTAGCACGATTTTTTCTTTCTCCTCTTTAGAATAAGACGTTCCAAGTGGATGATGATATCTTGGTATTGTATAAAAAAATTTTATTTTACCTGTTCGAAAAATACGTTCCAATTCATTTAAGTCAATACCTTTATTCGTACGTTTAATACCGGTCACAGGAATTTTGTTTATTTCTAGATATTCAATATATAGATGATATGTTGGTTGTTCAATTAATATCGTTTCATTTTCATTTGGAAATGGTATAGAAGTTAGTATCGCTAGCGCTTGCTGTACACCTGACGTAATAAAAATATTTTCTTCTTTAGTGAAGACTTGATAGTTTGCTAATTGTTTTTGAATGACCGGAATTAAAGACGGTAAACCTTTCGGCGTTCCGTATACGAACAAGTCATTTTTATACGTATCAATGGCCTTATTAATACAATGCTGAAAATCTAAATATGGGAAAACATCTGGATCTGGTGCTGAGGAAGCAAAATCAATTATCTCGTCGTTTTCTATAGCACTCCCTGATTTTCGAACAACGTAGTATCCACTTTGAGGGACGGAATAAATAATGTGTCGCTTTTCTAATTCATGTAATGCCCGTATAACTGTCGCCTTATTACATTCATATTGCGTAACGAGTGTCCGAATAGACGGTAGTTTCTTACCTTCTTTTATCTCCCCATTTTGAATCATACTTTCTAAGTCGTTGAAAACATGTAAATACTTATACATCATTACCACCTCAACATTTAATTTGTACCGGTACAGTTTGTGATTATTCACATTGTAGCACTAGATCATAAAGATTACTATGTACGTATACTGGCCAGTAAGAAATCAATTACGATGAGGTGAAATTATGAAACTTACAACAAAGGCATATTTATCAGCTTTACTCTATTCATTTATTATTGGATTCTCCTTTATGTTTGTGAAATTAGCATTAACCGTTACGAGCCCACTTGATACCCTTGCTCATCGTTTTACAGTTGCTTTCGTAGCTGCAAGCATTCCCATTATTTTCGGTTTCGTAAAGTTAAATATGTCATTCAAAAATATACTTGCCCTATTACCACTTGCAATATTTTATCCAGCACTATTTTTTGCTTTCCAAGCATTTGGCTTAGTGTATACAAGTTCATCCGAAGCCGGAATTATACAAGCGGCGATTCCTATATTTACGATGATGTTAGCTTCCTATTTTTTAAAAGAATATACAAATACATGGCAAAAAATATCTGTACTCATTTCTGCCATCGGTGTCATTTATATATTTATCATGAATGGTATAGGGACTCATGAAACTAGTTTCATAGGTATTATTCTTATTTTGCTATCGGCATTATCATCTGCTTTCTATAATGTGTTAGCTAGAAAAATGACGAAGAAATTCAAACTAATGGATTTAACTTACACAATGACAGTAATCGGCTTTATTAGCTTTAATTTAATCGCGATCGCCAGCCATATAAGCAAAGGTACAATAACGGCATACTTTAAACCGTTTACGAATGGAACATTTCTTATCTCCATTTTATATTTAGGGTTACTATCTTCCTTGCTAACGGCATTGCTATTAAACTATTCCTTATCTTATATTGAAGCAGCTAAAATAAGTGTTTTTAGTAATTTATCTACACTTATTACAATTATCGCTGGCGTTATTTTTTTACACGAGCAAATTTCTTATTTTCATATCATTGGTACAATAATGATTATTCTTGGTATAATAGGCACAAATTTTTGGGGTAAAAAAGGAATTACAATGCAAAAGAAGAATATCTCCATGAATAAATAAAAAGTGAGGGATATTTCATGCAACACTTAAATACGATTGATATTAGTAACGTTCTAGAATTAGAAAATACTCTTTCTACTTTAGAAAATGAAGTGATTTCTTCAAAACTAGAACTTGAAAACTGGTTAAAAAAACAATCTACATTCATTTGGGAAATTGAAGAACAATTAAGATCGCACTATATCGCCTTTCAATGTAATACAGATAATAAAAAAATAAAAGATACTTTTGAACATGATCAACAATTTGTAAGGCCTCTTTTGAAACGTTATCAAAATTCATTTGATAATAAATATTTAGAGTCTCCTTTTCGAATGGAACTTGATCCAAAAACGTATAGCTTACTAGATAAAAAAATAAAGAATGCGCAAACATTATTTTGTGAAAAGAACATTGATTTAGAAATAAGCGAAGACAAATTAGTTACCGAGTACTTCGAAATTACAGGTGGTTTAACTGCGCTATGGAACGATGAAGAAAAGACAATTACTGAACTACAGTCTTACTTACAAGATCCGGATCGTCACATACGAAAAAAAGCAAAAACGCTCATTTCTGAAACATTCTTATCTGTTGAAGATACATTACAAAATATATTAAATGAATTAATAGCAATCCGTCACCAAAAGGCCAAAAATATCCAATTAGATAATTATCGTGATTATATGTTTAAAAAACATGAACGTTTTGATTATACACCTGATGATTGCTATGAGCTGGCTGAATCTATTCGTAAATACGTAGTACCACTTATTGATAAAATATTTAATGAGAAAAAATCTGAACTTCAAGTAGATTTCCTTCGTCTGTGGGATGTAAAAGCAACCGCACCAAATCAAAAAGCATTAAAACCAATCGAAGACGCGAGCGATTTAATCGAAAAAAGTTCTCATGTTTTACACAAACTAGATCCTGAATTTTCAACATTACTGGACCGTATGCATAAAAATAATTGCTTAGATTTAGAAAGTCGTAAAGGAAAAGGACCAGGAGGGTTTTGCGAATATTTACCTGCTTCTCAACTATCTTTCATTTTCATGAATCTTAATCATACACATTATGATGTTACTACTTTCCTCCATGAAATGGGCCATAGTATTCATAATGAATGTATGAAGCAGTTAGAACTTCAAAAATATTTGGAAATCCCTTCTGAATCAGCAGAACTCGCTAGCATGACAATGGAATTATTTTCGATGGAATATTGGGATACATTTTATGAGAATAGAGAAGAATTTATAAAAGCAAAATTAGATTTCTTTAAAGATATTGTTAAGTATTTACCACCAATGCTTATCGTTGATCAATTCCAGCATTGGATGTATGAAAATCCTAATCATACTGCTAAGGAAAGAAACGAAAAATATTTAAAATTACATAACACTTACCAATCAAACGTCGTAAATATCGAAGGTTATGAAAATTGGATCGCAACTGGCTGGTTACCTGTACTGCACATATTCGAAATCCCATTCTATTACATCGAATATGCTATCGCACAACTTGGTGCGTTGCAAATGTATAAACAATATAAAGAAAATCCTAAACAAACAATAGAAAATTATAAAAAAGCTTTATCATTAGGTAGCTCTAGATCTTTAACGGAAGTATATGAAGCAGCTGGAATTCGTTTTGATTTTTCTGGCGAAACAATTAAAGAACTAATGTTATTTATAGAGGGCGAATTAGCGTTACTTGAACAATTGTAAGAAGGAAGCTGTTCCTATATTTTAGGTTCAGCTTCCTTCTTTATTTTATTTATCAGTTCTACGTATTGAGAATCACCGTATCCGATTGTTGGAAAAAGTTGAAACAACTTTATTAATAATTCTTGATTTGATAAATCTTGATTTTTAAAGATGAATTTCATTACGATATTATCTTCTTTTAGCATTTCTAAATATAAGTCTATAGCCTGATACATTACAGGTGGTACCTTATGAGAAGTCTTTTTATGGTTTACTAATACTTCATTGTATATAGAAGAGTAATTTCCCAATTCAAGTTCAATTTGATTTACTTTAAATTCATCTTCTCTGAAACTATTTAAGTATACTTTCCCTTCATAAGAAGACTGTTCAAGGTAAGAAAGTATAGTAAGTAGATTCATTTGGCAAAACATATCTTCACCAAACCATAAAACAATGTATTTATACTTTTTCGTAAAAAGATTTTTTAACGGATCTATGACCTTTTTTATATAACTTTCTACTGAAGTGTTATGACCTTCTGCTCTTGTTTTAATAAACTCTTCATTAAAAACTTGTGTAGTAGCCTGGTTCACACACATTGCCTCATTAAATGGTGCATATTCAGAATCACCCATTAGCTTTTCATTTTTAAAGTCTTCATACATCATTTGACCATTTAATATGTTTAGTACATCTTTATCAAACAGCTCTCTTTTCGCATTTCGTAACTGCTCAACCTCTAATTTTCTAGAAACATTCATTTTAAACTCCCCTTCTATTTTTAGTTTAATAAATGACTGAACAGGCATTTTGTTAAGCTGGAATTCTCTTGGATTCATTCCAAAAACATTCTTAAAAGCTCTACTATAAGCCTCTTGCGAAGAATAATCGTAATCCAATGCAATATGTATTATCTTTCTATTATTCGTCAAATCCTCCGTAGATAAATACAATCTTCTCAAAAGAATATAGCGTCTAATACTAATGCCTGTTACTTGGTGAAATCTAAAAGAACAGTAATACGGAGAATAACCCATATAACGAGATAATTCATTTAATGAAAATTCTTCTTTTAAATTGCTCTCAATCCAATCAATCATCTTCTGTATATGTTCATTCATTTTCTTCACTCCTTATTTATAAGTATAAAAGAGGTTCGTTTCTTTCTTTTGATATTTCTTGTGTTTTATAACATAAACCATTCATTACTTCATGCTTCATTTTAAAGGAAATCAAAAATAAAACACGAATGTTGTAAGTTAAGATTCTTTTAGTTAGATGTAAAAAAATTACAGTTCGGAAAGGACGTTACAATGAACGAGTTAGAAAAAGAAATACTCAAATTAATAAATGAACGATATCCATTAAATTTTATTAACATTAAACCAATAACGAATGAAATGTATCAATGTCTTACAGAACTAGATACATACTTCATTAGAATTACAAACTACAAAACATATGAAGAACAGTTAGAAGAAGTTACATATACGAACTTTTTATATGAAAATGGTTTAGCAGTTCCTCCAATAATACCTTCTCTTAATGGGAATTTATTAGAAAAGTTAACATTAGACAAGGAGATTTTTTCCGTATTATATAAAGCTGCTCCAGGTATACATTTACCAAGGTGCGAATGGAATTCTAATGTATTTAGAAAGCTTGGTAAACAAATTGGAAAATTACATCGTATTTCTAAAAGCTTTGAAAAGACTAAACCGGTTAAACATATAAACGATTGGTATGAAAACGAAGAATATAATTTTCTTAAGTATATCCCTAAAGAAGAAACTACTATTAGAGAAATTGCCTCTGACGTTTTAACTTCTATAAAGGGGCTAGAAAAATCCACTTCGAATTACGGCTTAATTCACGGTGATTTATGGTTAGAAAACATTTTAGTTGGAAACAATTCAAACATAACAATGGTTGATTTTCAAGACTGTGAAAAACATTTTTACATATTTGATTTAGCAGTTCCTATTTATAGTGCGATTGAATATTCATTTGCTGGAAATGGGAATATCGTTGACTATGAGCATTCTATTACAAAAGCACTATTTGCAGGGTATCAAGAAGAAAATGAACTACCTAAAGAGATGATAGACAAGTTGCCTATGTTTATAAAATTAAAGGAGATTTTTGAATATAGCTTAATGCATATGTATTGGGATAAAGAAGAATTAACTGAGGAACAAGTACGGATAATGAATCTTTATAGGATGAAAATCGAAAATAATCGTTCTCTCATTAATATTTAGCAGAAGTGTTGTTCAACTACATGGTAATGATAGTTGAACAACATCCTATAATTACTAGATTATTTTAAACAGTATTTTACATTTCATCTTTTATAAATTGATGTTCCTTCCCATGTTTTTTCTTAATTACAATTGCTTTATACAAAGATGCTGTACCTAATATAGCAAATAGGATGATTATAGGAATACGAACAATATGTGGAACATAGCGCGGTAGAAAGAAAAGACGAACTTTTTCATCTACACTAAATATCTCAAAAATTAACGGGACTACACTTTGATGTATCAAAAAAAAGATACCCATAAATACTAAAAGAACAACAATAGCTAGTTTTTTCTTAGGTAATTCAACCGCTTTTCCGTTATCTTTCTTTTTGTTATCCCCACGCAATATTTTCATGCCATTCTTCATTTCAAATAGCAATTCAGATCCACTTTTTTCAAGTTTTAAGTAAGCAATTCGCCCAAACCACCAAGCAAAAAACATTCCTGTACAAATGCCAGTCAATAAACCTAGCCATTGTAAGAACTGTACATGTAGTAATATCCCAAGCCATACAACTAACAAAGCGGGCATAGTTGTTGCTAGTACCATCACCATCATTAACCACGTTGTTATAAACATTTTACTCGCATTCATATCATCACCTGAGATAACACTCCCTCTCCCACGGCGATGAGGATCAGTTATTGGTACTAAGTTACATACAAAAAATAACATAATAAGACCTGCAGCTCCACCAAGTAATGCTGGTATTACTGCAAATACCCAAGGATAAATGAAAGTAAGTCCGCTAGAGATTGTGAAAATAATTGTTGTTATAATCGCAATTGGACCAACCGCTAGCAACCATGCAAATTGACGGCCACGCACATCAATTCGTTCTGCGTCAGGTGTCATCAAAGTTAACCATAATGCACTCCCATCGAAACCATATATATTACAGGAAAACATACTTGTAAATACAATCATCATTATCCCTGCCCAAGGCATTAAGTACAATATATTAGCGCTTGTAGCTAAAATACCATAAAATACCCCTATCCAAATACCCATCCGGAGGAAACGGCCTCGTTGTGGATCTCTTCCCCAACTTTTTAATTCTTTCGAAATTGTTGCTCCTATTTTCGTGTCTGAAAAGAAACGTAAAGCTTTTCTATGTTTATTAGTATTAATCCTTCCCTCGATTTTCTTATTTTCTGTACTTTTCATCAATAATGTAGTCCATATAAAAAAGAGAAATCCACATAATATTGTTAGAAGCATTAAAAAAACAAAAGCTAATAGCAAATTGGATTGAATCGCATACTCTACAGCGAGCATCGCCCAACTAGACGGAAACATGTAAAGTAAAGTTGAATCACTAAGTGTCATCTTATTAATAGCAGGAAGTACATACCATCCCACATTTAGAAACGCTATAATGAAACCAAAGAGCATTGCTCCCACTTCCATGCCAATCCTTGATTTCAACGTCTCACCAATAATACTAACTACTACTTTTGATAACAATACTACAAATATTAACTGTAAAATAATTGCTGGAACTGCAACTATAGTTGCAGTTAAGCTAACCCTAGCTGCGTAAATGAATAGTCCTATGAAGGCTATTAAACTAACGATTGGTCCTAATCCTATAAAAGCTACAACAAGTAACGCCCTAGCAAGTTTATAAGAAGTAAATGGAAGCAACGCGAAATATTCAGGACGTAATATTCCATCTCCCCCAGCGATAATTGGACCCAAAACCCACCCTACTGTCCACAGAGCGAATGTAATGTATAGAATACTTTGTGAAATGTTCTGTTCCGTAGGATAAAAAGAAAAAAGCAGCATGGTTCCAATTGCAATCAATAAACCAACTATTCCTGTAATAATGAAAAGAACTGCTTTACCACTATTCATTGAATTTTTAAGGATAGATAACTTCATTCGAATCAAAATACTAACCAAGACAGTTCCTCTCCTTTAACAGCAGGGATGCCTACTAACTGAACGAAAATGTCTTCGAGAGTTTCTTCACCGCAAACATCTCCCATTGTTCCTGAAGAAAGCACTCTTCCTTTTGAAATAATTGCAACGTGATCACAAAGTTGTTCAACTAACGCCATGACGTGACTTGAAAATACTACAGAACCACCCGAACTAACAAATTTCTGTAAAATCTTTTTGATAGTAGCTGCAGAAATAGGGTCAACCGCCTCAAAGGGTTCATCGAGAACGAGTAATTTCGGCGCATGAAGAAGTGCCAGTGCAAGACCGATTTTCTTACGCATACCAGTAGAGTAATTAATAACTAGAGTCCCCTCAGTATTATTCAACTCTAATATTGTAAGTAATTCTTCTGTTCGCTGAGCAACTTCCTTGGCACTCATTCCTCTTAACAATCCCATATATGTTAATAATTCACGACCAGTAAGTCTTTCCGGTAAAGCTAACCCATCTGGTAATACCCCAATTAGCGTTTTAGCTTGTTTTTGATTACTCCAAACATCAATTCCAAAAACTTTTGCGCTCCCACTATCTGGTCGTAATAAACCAACGGCCATCGATAATGATGTAGTTTTCCCTGCTCCATTAGGCCCAACAACTCCGTAAAATGATCCTCTTGGTACAATTAAATCAATATGATTAACTGCAATAAATTCTCCGAAACGCTTATGTAATTTCGAAAGTTGTAGCGCAGGAGCAACCTGCTCAAATTCAGTATGCATTGAAATTGGTTCACCAGTTTTCATAAAATGGACTCCTTCTTTACAAATGTAAAACCCGATTACAAATCTCAATAACCTTACTCATCCATTTGCATTGTTAGAACGAATTTAATAAAAAATGAATTTAGGAAGAGCTTTTCTTTAATTACAATACTGCGCTACCAAACCACTTAAATATTCAATGTTTGTAGCAGTTACATTTTCAGATATTCTAGCCGCAATAATAATAGGTGCCCATTGAAAAATCTCATCTCTCGATAATCCAGTATTTCTGCAATAAATATGTAAATACATATCAGCTAATTCTACCGAAGATTGTGAGTACAACAAGTATGTCCGAAACACATCTGCGCGAATGTCACCTGAACTAGCATCAACCCAATCTATAATATTCACTCTCTTATTACTCAAAATTAGATTAAACGGATGAAAATCCCCATGACATAATCTTGGTTCAAATTTGATTGAATGTAGCTTATTCAATATATTTCCCTTTTGTTTTTCATCCAATTTATAAACAGATTTAATTTGTCGCTCTAATCTTTCTCTCATTGATTCTATTTCATCTCTGTTCATACGAATAGAATGAACCTTCTTTTGTTCATTCACACAAATATTTATGTAATGCTCTGCCTCATTTAGATTATTTAGCAGGAGATCACCAATACTATTTCCTTTTATGTATTCCATAATAATTGCCTGCCTATTTTGTATCTTTGTCACTTCAAATACGTTTGGAACTGGTAGCCCGCATGAATAAGCATATTTTTGTTTTTTTGCTTCATTTATAGACTCTGTATCTGGAAGATATTCTTTAAATAATTTTACAACCTTACTATCATAGAGATAGATTTCCGCTGTATTCCCTTTAGCTATCGGATTTCCTAAATTCAATTCATTTCTCTCCTTATTGTAAATTAAGCTAACACCTTATACTCCTTTATACATTCATTGTAATTATGCGGAAACCCTTCTCTACGAAAATATAAAAAACTTATCACTTTCTATCCTTAAATAGAAAGTGGTAAGTTTAATTTACTAGGAATATCGGAAGGAAAATGTGGTGTATGCACAATTGAAAATGCATATCCTTGCTCAATAAATGATACTTCATTATGTTTACATTGAAATGGTACACAATTTCTCTTAAAGTTAATTTGGATTTGCTGTAAAAATGCAAGATCTGGTGTTCCGAAAGAAACATGCACTTTCGGTGGTAAAGCTTTCATCGCAATCGGAATCCAAGGTCGTTGCCACCAAGTCGCAACAATATAGGCAGTGCCACTAACTACAAAGTTGAAAATATCCCCATCTTCCATCGTTTTCATATTTAAATTTGATTTCAACCATTCGCGAAATACGGGTACACTTCTAACAGGAAGACCAACTTCCCTTACGTATAAAATATTTAAAGGTGACTGCGGAACTAATACATCTTCTTTCACATACGTATGTGCGATAATCTCGAGAAGGTTTCCATCACTGTCTTTAAAGTATACATTGAATAGACCACTCTCTTCACCAATTACATTTCCATTTTGCCATTTCACAATGAGTAATCCAGAATCCTTTAACCATCTTACTGTTCCGTGGAATTTTGAATATGGAATCTCAAAAGCGAAATGTGCAGGTGCGATTGGTTCGTATACTTCTTGAAAACTAATTGTTGTATATGGTGTTACTTCAAATTGAATAAAAGATGCCGTTTCTTTTTTTATTGGAAAAGATAATATGTCCTTATATACTTGCTTTACCCCTTCTATCGAAACCGTTTGTAATTTTATATCTGATATATGTGTAATCACGTTACATTCCCCCTTGTTTCATATTATCTATTCGTATTGTATTACACTTATAAATAGATAAAATCAAACAGAAGGGTGGATTTTTTCATATAAAAGCTACAACTTTAGTATGAATATTTAAATTTATCCTGCATTGTTTCCATACAAAAAAGCTGCCTTTCCTTAAATGAAAAGCAACTTTACAATAAAACAAATCATGATTTTACAGCAGTTATCATAAATCTTTTTGAATTCGTATAAATCCCTTTTTCAGAACTATTTGCATCAATGAACTTTTGTAAAATAGTAAAATCATCTTCCTCTTCTCCAAATCTAGGAATAATAGGTGTATGTTTTAACAAGAAAATAAGATCTTCAGGCGTACTGTAATAATCAGTAACATCATATTCACGTACTTGCACGAGTTCAAATCCTGCATTTATAAGTTCACCCATATACTTTTCTTTTAAAGTTCCATCTCTTTCGCCTATGCATTGTCCTCTTCCAAATGCTTCTTTTAGGTTCAATTTATCATGTTCGCAAACTTGTTGCGTTAAAAACAAAGCGCCTTTTTTCATTACTTTTGCTAATTCGGATGCTATAAATGGTGCGTGACAACTAGAAGCAATATCAAAATGCGCATGTGGAAACGTTAAAGCTCCAGAATCCATTTGAAGAAACTCAACATTCTGTACATCTGATTTTTTTAAGTTAGAATGTGCTGTTTCAATCATGCCATTAGAATTATCTATTCCAATTAACAATTTAGCTGAAGATGATATATTAAGTACATTTTCTCCTCCACCTGTACCAACATCAAGTAAAATATATGATGGTTTACATCTTTCTTTTACCTCTCTATAAAAGTCCCATGAATCTCCTACAGTTTCACATTTTATTTTACTAAAGTCCCATCCATTTAATCTTCCTACTTTATTATAAAAGTTTTTGTACTCTAAATCGTTCATTTTATGCTTTCCCCTTTGTTGATACTTATATATTCCATAGCTTCTTAATGAAAATGAGCCATCAATTATTTATTCTATATATGCAAGCCAAGCTTCATAAAACGCTTGAACAGTACTGTACCTGTTACTTTTTTCTTTATGTAGCGCTTTTTTACATATATTATATAATTCTTGTGTACTTTCCCATTTTTCATAGCTTTTATCATTTTTTCCGCCGATAAAGGCAAAAGCAATTCCGGCTAACACATACACATTCGTTTCGCTTGTAATTTGTGCATGCAGTTCATATTCCTCCGGTGCTTTAAAGCGAGTTGTTCCCCAAAAATCCTCCCCAATTTCATTGAATACAGGTGTTTTTTGAAAGAAATCAATATCACAAATCGTCAGTTTTGATTGTTCAAAATTATATAAAATACTACCGTCATAAAAATCAACCATGACATATCCTAGTGACTCCACATATGCTGCAAACTCAAAAATTTGTGTCAATATGTTAAGTCTCTTCGACACACATAATTTTCTTAACTTCACAAAAGGCGAATTTGGTGCATGGTGCTTTTCAAACGTTGTAAAGTCCCAATGATTGTGCATGCATTCCCCATCAATCCAATGAAACCTTAAACAAAATCCATTTTTCATTTGAATCGAATTAATATATGGAACTAGTAAAGGATGTTGAATTTGTTCATATACTTCCTTTGCTTTCATTAATCGTTGAATTGCGTCCTCTACATTACCTTTGTACTCTAAATTACGAGAACCGGCATACTTCAAAAAGTAGCGATGTCCATTTTCAATAATACCAAAGCTAATATTTCCTGAATCTTGCTGATCAAAAACAGTAAATACTTCTACACCCTTTAACCAATCAAAATTATGTTCCTCAGCTAATGTTATTGGGTATTGATTTTTTCCTATTGTAATATTTATCATGCGCTGCTCCTAGCTTTGAGCGAACGTAGTTTATAGAGGCATGATACGCATACTCAAATGATTTTCACCTCATACTTTGCTTTCGTCTGTTTCTTCATAAAACATCACTCCTTTCAAATAAAGACCATTAATTTCATTCAATAACTACCAAAACATTCTTACTTTCTATTATATATTATAAAATACAAATTATAAGGAAAATATATTCCTTGTGCATAAATAGTTTACATAATAATTTTATAGTTTATTTCTATTTATATAATCTAAATGTCTTCTCCCCCAACCACACATACTATCTAACACTGTACTTACTGTTTTTCCATGCTCTGATAAACTATATTCCACTTTAGGTGGTATTTCTTGATAAATCTCGCGTTCTATTAGTTGATCTTGCTCTAATTCCCGCAATTGCTTTGCTAACGTCCCTTGAGATATATCTGGTATTAATCGCTTTATTTCACCAAACCGTTTTGTTCCATCTGTTAATAATATAAACAAAATGAGTGGTTTCCATTTTTCACACCTCTCCTCTGACATCACAAATCTTTTTTCACATTGCATATTCGCATGAATAGTGATTAGTACGAAATATGCGACTATGTACATAAAAAGTGCGTACTTTTCACTTGCTATCTTTTAGCGAATAATAAAGGCATAACAGCTTTATTTTAAAGTTTTTATTAAAGGAGTGGCTTAAATATGTCTATTACTACATTAAAAGGTAGCCGAATCATTATCATTGGTGGAAGTTCTGGTATTGGTTTTGCAACAGCACAACAAGCAATTGAACAAGGCGCACATGTTATTATTGCAGGAAAGTCCAAAGAAAAATTAATGATTGCTCAAGAAGTAATTAATAACAATCATCTTCAGACTTATGTATTGGATAACCAAGATAAAAACCAATTACAAGCGTTTTTCAAGAACATTGGGGATTTTAATCATTTGTTCACACCAGGAGCTTCTTACACACTCGGACCAATAACCACTACAGATGATATTGCCGAAAGTAGCTTTATCGGAAAGTTTTGGCCACAATATTATGCCGTAAAATATGCAATTCCTTTTCTTGTAAACTCTGGATCTATCGTATTAATGTCCGGTGCATTTAGTCAAAGACCACTTAAAGGAGCGCCTGCTTACGGAGCATGTAATGGCGCAATTGAAAGTTTAGGGAAAGCTTTAGCTATTGAACTAGCTCCAATTAGAGTTAATGTTGTTTCTCCCGGAACAATACAAAGAGAGAATGAACAAAATGAAAATAGACTAGCTGCTTATGAAACTTATAAATCTCTTTCTCTTGTAAAACGGCCTGGGCATAATGATGAAATTGCGCATACTGTACTATATTTAATGCAAAATAGTTTTTCTACAGGTAATGTACTGTTTCCCGATGGAGGATACACTTATCATTAAATTATGTAAAACAAAAGCCACTTATTAAGGTGGCTTTTGTTGCTAATTGAGAATCTGCTGAAGCAATATAGGATCCTCTTTTAAAAGTTCCGCTAAAAACATAAGTTGTGGAAAAGGCTGTAAGATTAAATCTTTATTTATTTTTTCTTTCAATATAGCCATTCCACCTTGTTTAATATAATCGTTTAGACAAATTAGACTAATATCACTTACTGAAAGTAATAATAGCCCTTTCGTTTCAGAAGATGGATTTGGTTCATTTTCTGAGTATGCCATATACATAATAGATAAAGTTTCATCTGGACTATCAATAATTAATATTGGATTTATTTCATTTTCTACTTTTATTTTCTTTGATTGTGCATCCCAATTCTTTTTATAATATGTACTTGGTGAACTTAATATTGCAATATCAATAGCAGCTTCTTCTTTCACTTCTCTTTTAGCAGTTTCTACTGCTGATTCATCGGCTTCTTTATGTCCCCCGAGCCTTACTACACCTAATGTATCCCCTTTACTCGTTGGACCAACTTGAAAAACAAATAAATTTTTATACACTACATACGCACCAGATGTTCTTACATTCTTATCTATATGTATCAATATTCTCCCTCCTAAAAAATCTTTGAACAAGATAGTTTACTATAATTTTATTATGTTTTTTAAATGATCTTCAATCCAACACACAGCATCAAGTAGATTTTGCGCTATATAATCAGGTACTGTTTCTTTCCACGAATTTCTATACTTTGTTAATGAGCTTTCTCCCCATCCTGTTCGTACTAAAATCTTTTTCATATTAGCCCTTTCAGCTGCAATCATATCTGTACTCCCTGTATCTCCAATAAGAAAACATTCTTTTAAGCATAGATCATGTTCTTCCGCTGCTTTCAAAAGTAAACCTATATTCGGTTTTTGGCAGTCGCAACTATTATTCATTTTATGTGGACAATAGTACATTCCAGCTATATATACATCTTCATCTTTTAAAATTTGTTGCATCTTTTGAAATCCTTTAAGCAGTTCTTTTCCGGTAAAATATCCCCTTCCAATTCTAGTTTGATTTGTATATAAAAACACTCTTAATCCTAAGTAATTTAACTTTTGAATTGCTTTAGGTGCAAAATCAAATAATGTAAATTCATTCGGGTGAATCCCTCTACCTGTCCCTCCAATTGTCCCATCTCTATCTATAAATACTGCCTTCATTTTTATTTCATCCTTTAGATTTTAAAATACCTCTAAAAAGTAGGATTCATCAAAAAATTACAGAATTCTATATATAACAAGTATTGGACGGATGATTTTCAAATTCCTCTATAATAAAGGTGGTATAAATAGTGTGAAACTTAAACAAGAACAAAGACTTACCGTAAAGACAACTTTCTCTAAAGAATACAAGATTTTTATTTTTGGTTTACTCATTTCACGAATTGGGGATTCACTATACACTTTTGCGTTGCCTTGGATTGCCTATCAATTAACCGGTTCAGCTGTAATTATGAGTTCTTTATTTGCTATTCATGTATTGCCAATTGTTTTATTTGGCCCATTAGTTGGTGTAATAATTGATCGATACGATCGAAAAAGGTTACTTTGGATAGCGGATATTACCAATATTATTTTAGTAAGTCTTGTTCCCATTCTACATACATTACATCTATTAGAAATCTGGCATTTATACGTAATTACTTTTACCTTAGCAGTTATGTCTATGCTTTTTGATGTAACAACTGTTACAGTCATTCCACACATCGCAGGAGCATCATTAACGAAGGCTAATTCTTTCTATCAAATGATCAATCAATTGGCTAGTTTGTTTGGTCCAATGATAGCTGGGATTTTCATATCTTTTATTGGCGGCTTTCAAGTACTTTGGATTAATGTTCTTTCATTTATTGCAACATTAGTTGCTGTGATGTTATTACCTTCTATGAAAACTGTAAACAAGAAATGCGAAAATAAAAATGCAGTTCAAAATGTACTAGCTGATTTGGTTAATGGATTTAAATGGCTGAAAAATGATCGCTTAAATTTAGCTTTATCTTTTCAAGCTATGATTGGAAACTTTGGAGCAAGTGCAGTTTTAGGTGTGTTCATGTATTATTTACTATCTACATTGCAACTTACCCCGGAACAAAGTGGCTTTAATTATTCATTAATTGGAATAGGTGGTCTTTTAGGAAGCTTGATTGTAGTTCCTTTAGAAAAGAGATTGCAGCGCGGCATTCTAATTCCTCTACTCCTATTTGTTGGAGCAATTGGCTTAACTTTTGCGCTTTGGAGTACATATTGGCTTACTCCCGGTATTGCTTTCGGTATTGCAATGGCTTGCAATATTGCATGGAATACAATTGTAGCCACAGTTCGCCAGGAAACAGTTCCATCAAATATGCAAGGAAGGGTTTTAGGATTTTCACGTGTACTTACACGATTAGCGATGCCACTCGGGGCATTAGTAGGAGGTATTATTTCAGCCTATAATCCAGTGTTTATATTTGCTTTAGCTGCTTTCACGAAGCTACTTGAAGTTTTTATTGCACTATATAGTCCGATACGAAAACTATGATGGAAGGATAGATAATTATGTATGATTGGTTAATTGAAATCGAAGAACAAAAATATCCAGCACCTACTATATATAAATGAAGATTTTTATATAGAAAAGGCATCTCCTGTATCTTCAAATACTTCTCTCAGTCCAATTTGCCAACTTTTCAGTGGGATGGATGTCATACTTGAAGAGGACGTTTATACGTCCTTTCCCATTACAAATGACATTACTTTAAGTATAGTTAAAAATGAATTAATCCCTCATTATAAAGATGTGAAACAAGTTTTTATTAATAATGAATTCCATGAAATTTTCATGATAGGTTTAAAGAAAGAATCAAAACAAACTTTAAAAGCACTTCTAACTAACTGTATATATCCCGTAGTGCCTGATTTATACCGAAGTTGTTCTTTTAATAGAATTGTCGGTAGAAGAACATTAAAATATTATTCTGTACTATTCGATTGCATTGCTCCGCTGTTCTTAAAAGAAACTCAAGAAATAGCATATTTCCTCAAACATTCATTCTTTCAAAAAGAGGGTTGCATTTCTTTAGTACCAACAGGTTGGTTTTTAAAAGAGTCATTAAAGGATTCCATTACACTCCGCTCATTTTGTACATTTGCAAATAAAATTGTACTAGTAGTTGACGAATCGAATCAAGAAGTAATTTCTCTTGATATTTACGGATAAGTTGATATAGGGGTAGCATCACATCGCTATCAAGCTAAGATAAACTTGTATCCATATAATCAAAAAAACGCTATTCTTTTTGTAGAAATATACAGAAAGGATGGCGTTTTTGATGAATCCTATCATTTCCAATGAACTGAATCTTTTCGCACAAGAGCTACAATACTTTTTATCTCCAATAGTCCTACAAGATATCGCCAAACAAGTTGGTTTTGTACAGCGATCTAGTAAGTATCAAGCAAACGAACTCATTTTTAGAAAGAGTACCAATGAACTACGTGCACTCATTGTATTCACTTCGTTGGCAGATTGAAATTTTGTTTAAAACGTGGAAGTCATTTTTTGAAATTGATGAATGTAAAAATATTAAAAGAAAACGCCTAGAGTGCCATTTATATGGACAACTCATCGGTATTCTCCTCTGTTCTTCTACGATGTTTCAAATGCGACAGTTTCTGCTTGAAAAGACAAAGCAGGAGCTGAGTGAATACAAAGCGATTTATATGATTAAAGATTACTTTCCGTTACTGTTTCAAGCGATAGCCGGTGGCACAGAAGAACTTTTGAAAATTTTGCATCGTCTTTATCTACTGCTCAAAAAGAACGGTCGTAAATGTCATCGGTATAAGAAAATGACCGTCTTTGATATTCTAGGGATTGTGTATAAAACGACGGTGAAGCATAGACAATCTGCCTAGCGAAAAAATCAGATTTTAATAAGGTTCTTTAGTATGCCTACTTTTCTATCAATTGCTAGTTTTGAAACAAGGATCGTTTCTTATCTAGTAATTTACTTGGTTAGCTTGATGGGCATGGGGTAGCATCAGGAAAATACGAATTTACAACGATAAAGAAATTCCAAATTAAAAAGCCCAACTTCTCTACAAATCAAAATAGAGAAATTGAGCTTTCAGTTACTTCATTTATTTATTGAATTCATTAACTGGAAGAAGTATTCAGGTTGATGAGTCTTATTTAGGTTATACCATGCATGTAATGCATCTGGTGTAAATACATCTATTTTTTTCAGTACCGCCATTGCAAATTCCAGAGGAGCTATCCCTGATGCAGTAACTAAATTTGCATCAGATACCACAGATCCCAACTCATAGAACTTTTCTCCTTTATAGTTAGGACATACCATTTTAGTATATTCTAAGTTATTACTTGTATGCTTTCTAGTATCTAAGTATCCCATATTCGCAAGACCCTCAGTTGCGCCACAAATTGCAGCAACAATAGTACCAAGCTTTAAAGCTTGGCCAATTCTTTCCAAGATAGGTTGATGAATTTCTTCACTCCAAGTAGTCCCTCCTGGTAAAATTAAAAGATCTTTACTCTCAAGAGTACATTCATCAAGGGAAATATCTGGTTTTATGCTCAGTCCTCCCATAGTAGTAATCATTTCTTTATTAGCTCCTACTGTAATTACTTTTAAAGGTGCTAAATCTTTTTTGAAATATCTTCCTGAGTTTAATTCAGCAATTAAATATCCATATTCCCAGTCCGACATTGTATTAAATACATATAGAAATGCTTTTTTTGTTTGCATCCAATAACACTCCAATCACAATTTATATAGCTATTATAATATAACTTCCCTGACAGTTAACGTCAGGGAAGTTATCATACTTGATGAAATTTTATTAATTCCGAAAGAACTTCAATAAGTCTTTTCTTAAGACTTATTGGCTCAATAACTTTAATAGATTTATTGTACGGTAAAAGTAAATAAGGTACATATGTATGTAATATATCTTTTTCAAGAAGAAAAACTGCTTGATTTGAAGTCCGTTCTTGTAAATAATGTCCTAAAAACCAATGTTGGCAAATATCAGCCAATACACTTTTATCCCCATTAATAACCAAAGAAATAGTCCCTTCCTTATCTTCTATAGTTGGAAGAAGACCATTTATAAAAAAGTCACGTGCTGAAAAATTTTCTGGTCGGTTAAACTTATTTTCTGTAAGCATTAGACTTTCAATTCGATCTACTCTAAAACTACGGATATCATTCCTAAGATGACAAAATCCAATCACATACCACTTATTATTCCAATAGATAATTTTGTACGGATCGACCAATCTATAATTTAATTGCTTTTCGCCACTTTTATGATAAAGAATTTTTACTGAGTACCCGTCAGCTACAGCCTGCTCCAACTCCTTCAAAAAAGGTTCCATAGAGAGTGAACTTAATCGACTTATTACTTCAAGACTAGCTAAATGTTGGTTTATCTTTGTTTCCTGCTCTTGATTTGAATATTTACTTAGTTTTGAAATGGCCCTATTTAGTGCTTCACCTCCATAATATCCGGCTTCTTCTGCAAAAACAGCAGCGTGAAATAGTGCAGTCTGCTCCTCAAAATCAAAAAAAAGAGGAGCCTCAATAAAATTGTTCAATAAAGTGTATCCACCGTTATGTCCTGGTTCAGAAATGATAGGTACGCCACTTGTTGAAATTGTATCAATATAACGATATACAGTCCTTATATTCATCTCTAACTTTTCTGAAATTTGTTTTGCAGTAATTTTTTCACCTGAACGAAGCATCCATAGAATTGCTAACATATTGTCAATTTTAGGCATATAATTCCACCTCTATATGAAATTTATTTTCAATTGTATATTTCCTATTTTTGGTATAACTCATCAACTGTTCCTTTCCGATAGCTTTCTATATAATGAGAACCTAGACACATTTGTAATTTCACAAATTTGATTTACAGTCATATCTCCCTCTTTATTAAGCTTTACTGCATGATGTTTATGGTACTTCTTTAACCGACCTTTAAACTTTCCTTCTTTCTTAGCCAGTTCAATTCCTTCACGCTACCGCATACGGATAAGATCACGTTCTGGTTGGTTTACACCCGCCATAACCGTAATCTTGCACCATATGTCACCTTTTTGCTGGAAACATATTAATTTGCTAGGAGAATAACAGTGATCTCATTAGATTCTTTAAGACCACTGAAACTTTCTTAACATTGTTAAAAACGAGAGTAACGTCATGACAATAGGCTTAGCGTTGTAAACCCGCTTTTCCCTGACGGTACCCCATGCCCATCAAGTTAAAATCTCATATTACCCCCAGAACGAAAATTTTGTGCATTTTGCTCGTATTTATTGTTTTGGGGAAATTCATATTTTTAGCTTGATGGCGATGTAGTGGGCCTCCTATGTCAAAGCATCTTTTATTTATTTTTATAAATATCTATGTATTTCATTATGAAGTGTTTTCACACGCTCTTTATAGAATATGCCTTTTTCCTCTATTTTCAGTTGCGCTATAAACAGATTTGCAAGCATTACCGCTGTATCAAGCTGATAAAATAAGCTGACAATACGAGGCATAGATTCGAAGATATCTTTATTCTTATATCCATCTTTAAATTCATACCAATCAATTTCATTAGTTTCAGCTATCCTCATAAGTTCTAGCAGCGGGTGACCAATTAGAGCATTATCCCAATCAACCAACGCCTTAACTTCTCCGTTATATCCAATTAGATTTGCTGGTCGAATGTCCATATGTAATAATTTCTTTACATGATCTGCTTGTTTAAGAATCTCTTCGATTATCGATATATCAGGAAATTCAATATCGCAATGTGTAATTTTATTAAATCCTTCTACTCTTTTTACGAGACGTTCAGCTATATACTTACTAGATGGTTTCCTAGTCCTATGTTGGTAATTTAAATCCTTAATTGTAATATTATGGAGATCATTAACTACTTCTCCTATTTTGTACGCAGAAATTTGAATATGATCAGTAGCCAGGTAATCTGAAATTAAAAAATCAAGTTCCGTAGAAAGGTGCAGTCCGTGAACCTTTGGCACTGGAATGTCTTTAGAATTACAAAACTTAGAAAGCTCCGCTTCCTTTTGCAATGAGATTCGACTATTAAAAAACCCTTCATTTATATTTTTCACTTCACGTTCCCAAGGTACTCGAAATGCTAAAGGTCCTTTTTCCGAATCCCCTCGGAACACAATATTTTGTACTCCATTTCCTATTACTTTTAACTCCTGAACAGCCAATTCTTTATATTCTCGATTCAATATAGTTTTTAATTTCGCCCTTAATTCTTCTGTTTTCGAACGTATATTAACCATTTTACCCCTCGATTCGCAAGTTATTTACAACCCGTAATAGCATCTCTGAATAATCTTCCAGATGTATTTCCCTTCATTTTAATACATGTTTTTTTTTATATTTCCAATCGTAATAAAGCTAGCCAATATTAAGATAGAAAATAAAAGTAAAATATTATTCACTCCCATATGAGTTATTAAAATACCAGTCGACAGAGCAGAAGATATCTTAACAAATGATGCTAGAATTGTTCTTAAGCCTATTACTCTACCAATATATTCTGTTGTAGTATTCAACTGTATTAACGTTTGCACGATAATCAAATGCGACATGGTAAATAGCCCCATTATAAATATACAAATAACGGCCGTTGTTTTATAGTCATTCAAATATAATAAAAAAGAAGAGGTTGCCATACCCATCATCGTAATAAAAATAACTTTATGTTTAAACTTTTTTAAAAAATAGATAGCAATCAAGCCTGCTATAATTCCTCCTACTGAAAATGCTATCTCAAATATTGAGTAAAGTCCGCTACCTCCTTCAAACTGTTCTGCAAGAGGTAATAATAAAGTTGTTGTCATTTGTATGCTAATGCTATTCAAAATGGATAAAAACAGTAAGTACTTCATTCTGTTTGATTAATAAAACGCCATCCCGATATTAATTCTGCAAGGTAGGATATTCTTGTATTTTTTACTTTTTTAGGGTTCATTCTTTTTATAGAAGAAAAGAAAATGGCCGCAACTAAAAATGTTACAGAATTAATAAAGAAACTAGTGGCTAAAGAAAATTTAACTAGAAATAACCCAGATATACCAGTTCCCACTAGTAATGCTGCTTCATTTAATGAAGATGCTTTTGATATAACAAATGGTATATCATGATTACAGAATGCTTCCTTAATAAATGCAGAAGATGCAGGTTTGTAAACAGTGTAGCAAACTGCTAATAAGAATTGCATAATGTAAAAAATAAATACTGATTCAAATTTTATGAAAATAAGTATTGCCAGGATTAAAACAAGTACAAATCGAATACTATCTGTTAGAACAACAATATTTTTAGAATCATGATGATCTACATAAACAGACACAAAAGGTGTTAAAATGATACTTGGTATATAATAAATTGCAATCATTAATCCGATAGAAGTTGCTTGTCCTGTTAAATGAAAAATATACCATAGCAAGGCAATTTGTTGAATTCCATCCCCAAATCCGGTAATGCTAATCCCTAATAAATATTTCAATTTATTATTCATAAAATTACCCCTTATATAATTGTTATCTTCATTTTAGGTGCATCACTTCAATAGAGTAAATTACAATTTATTTATCTATATTTATAATTTATTCTTATAAGGTATCTCACCACTTGCCCGTCAAGCGAAGTTAAAATCATATCCTCAAAATAGAAAAACGCTATTGCTTATCGTAAGAAGTTTATGAGAAAGGATGGTGTTTTTAATGAATCCTATTATTTCAAATGAGCTGAATCTTTTCGCACAAGAGCTACAATACTTTTTATCTCCAGTAGTCCTACAAGATATCGCCAAACAAGTTGGCTTTGTACAGCGATCTAGTAAGTATCAAGCGAACGAACTCATTGCCCTTTGCGTATGGCTCAGTCAAGAAGTCGCCAGCGCATCACTTACACATTTGTGCAGTCAGTTAGAAGCTTCAACTGGAGTACTGATGAGCTCAGAAGGATTGAATCAACGCTTTAATCCAGCAACTGTCGCATTTCTTCGAGAAGTCTTTACTTCTCTTCTCAAACAAAAACTCTGTTCAAATCACTCACTTTCTGCACACATGATCTCTACTTTCAATCGTATCCGTATTTTAGATGCGACAGTGTTTCAACTGCCTGATCATTTCGCCACTAACTATCAAGGTTCAGGCGGGAGTAGTAATACGGCAGGCGTGAAAATCCAATTGGAATATGATTTACTTAGTGGTCAATTTCTTAACGTGCAGCTTGGGCCAGGAAAGAATAATGATAAAACATACGGTACCATCTGCCTTGAAACCGTAGAGGCGGGCGATTTGTGTTTACGTGATCTTGGTTACTTCGATTTAGGAGACTTACAAACTATTCATGATAAAGAGGCTTACTATATCTCGCGGTTGAAGCTGAATACACGCATTTATATCAAGAATCCTGAGCCAGAATACTTCAACAACGGCACGTTAAAAAAGCAAACAGAATACATACAGCTTGATATGACACAAATAATGTCGAGCCTAATCCCTGGTGAAACAATAGAAATTTCCGAGGCATACATTGGACAAAATCAGAAGCTTCCAGCACGTGTCATTATCCATCGTTTAACCGATGATCAAACGCAAACACGCCTGAAAAACCAAGCGATACGTGAAAAGAAAAAAGGCATTGTCATGAAGGATAAAAGTAAACGTTTAATGGGTATGAATGTATATATCACGAACACGTCTCTAGAAGGAGTACCAATGAACTACGTGCACTCACTGTATTCACTTCGTTGGCAGATTGAAATTTTGTTTAAAACGTGGAAGTCATTTTTTGAAATTGATGAATGTAAAAATATTAAAAGAGAACGCCTAGAGTGCCATTTATATGGACAACTCATCGGCATTCTCCTCTGTTCTTCTACGATGTTTCAAATGCGACAGTTTCTGCTTGAAAAAACAAAGCAGGAGCTGAGTGAATACAAAGCGATTTATATGATTAAAGATTACTTTCCGTTACTGTTTCAAGCGATAGCCGGTGGCACAGAAGAACTTTTGAAAATTCTGCATCGTCTTTATCTGCTGCTCAAAAAGAACGGTCGTAAATGTCATCGGTATAAGAAAATGACCGTCTTTGATATTCTAGGGATTGTGTATAAAACGACGGTGAAGCATAGACAAGCTGCCTAGCGAAAAAATCAGATTTTAATAGGCTTCTTTAGTATGCCTACTTTTTTATCAATTATTAGTTTTGAACCAAGGATCGTTCCATATCTAGTAAGTTACTTGGTTAGCTTGATGGGCATGTGACGGTAGCCCATAAAGAAAAAAAGGCATATAATTAATGCCTTTTTTCTTTGTCATCATTTAACTGGATAACAAACTTCTGTAACCCACTTATTAGGATCCGATTCCATCGCTGGGCTCACATGATAAATATTAAACATCGGGCCTGCTAATTCGTAACCTTCTGTCTCAATCCATTTTGCTGCAGCCTCATTTACAGCTGTCATCTGTTCATAACTTCCATTAACCGTTATGGAAGCTACATTAGTGGATTCAATTTTTTTAAATGTAACGTCTTTTGTATTTTCATGCTTACCTAAAATACTTAGCTGTATTTCTACATCTACATCAATTTCTTTGTATTCATGATCATGGAAAACCGCAATACTATAACTCGGATGGGCAATACTAATATTTTTCATTTGAATTTCTTGCATTAATATACCCCATAAATCCCCTTCACAATTATATGATGGAATAATCTTTCTAACACTAGCTACATTTCTATGTGGAATCTCTTTTATTGAAACATGATAGTTCATCTCAACAACATCCTCTCTCATCATTTTCATTGAGGCTTCGAGAAGACGTAATTGTTTTTGGAGGGTATCCATATCATCCTTTATTTGAGCACTACGATTTTCAAATTGTGATTTTATTACTTCCATATTATCGCTCGCTACTATTTCTTTAATAGTAGCAATATTAAACCCCATATCTTTTAATGTTTGAATTTGATTTACTTTCTTTAATTGGGCTGCTGAATAATATCGATATCCACTTTGTTCATCAACTTTTACTGACTGTAACAATTCCACTTTATCGTAGTGTCTCAACATACGAATACTAAGGGAAGATAGTTTTGAAAAGTCACCTATTTTAAACATATTTTCCTCCCATAAATTACATCTACTTCCAAGCTCAACTTTATCTTAAACAATGACATCGTGTGAGAGTCAACTGTTTATAACACTTAAATTATATTTCTTTAATTATTTCCCCTTATACTCTCTTCCGTCTTAAGGCTATAAAGATTGATATTAATCCGTTCACAGCTAATAAAATTACTATAATACTTGTAAGTAAAGCTATATCTGCCGCAAATATTTTAATCGTATGCCATGGTGAGCTTGTACTATAAGTAAGAAGCGGGATGAAAATAATAGATAATAGTAGGAATAGATTCCCTATAAATAACCAAGTTAGTCTTTTAACAGTTTTCTTATGTTTATATTTTTTAATTAACATAATTGATATAATGAAAAGCGCGAATATAACTATAGACATAACAATTTGTATAAATGGTATGTTTTTAGGGGGATCAACCGGTACTTCTCCATTCAAAATACTAATAATCCCATTTTTCAATACCGATAGTACTGATTCTTCTAATACATGATTTTTATTTGTTAAAATCACACCACCCCAGCCACTTTTATTTAAAATAAATATTTCTGCACGAGCATCAGGCGTTGATCCTGAATGCCAAATCATCGTTTCGCTTTCATTTATATTTGTTGTTCTTAATCCAAAACCATAACTTTTTTCTGAATTTATTTTATAAAGTGGGGACAGATAAAGATCCATGTTTTCTTGCTTTAAAAATTGAGCATCCTCTGGCCGATTCAAAAACATAATATATTGAATCATATCTTCTAAATTTGCAGTAATATAGCCATACGATGCCCCTGCATTATCATAGGACACTACACTTTTTCTTGGTATGCCAAACCACGACTGATAACCTGTTAAATAACCTTTTTCATATGCAGTTTCTTTACTTGCTGCCGCACCATTCATATTTAACGGCTGAAAAACATGCTTTTCCATATATGATGAATATGTTTCATTTGTGACGGCCTCAATAAGCGCACCAAGTATTATATAATTCGCATTACTATATTGATATTTTTCACCTGGTGGAGCAGTTAATTTTACATTTGATAGTTTCATTACATTTTCTTTTATAGCTGAAGAGCTTTTAGATTGTATATCTGATAATGCCAAACCTTCGTATGTGTTTATTCCGCTTGTGTGAGTTAGTAGGTGTCGGATTGTCATAGTGGAGGTTAATTGATTGTCTTTTTGTTTAAACCAAGGAAGGTGTTGTTGAACTGAATCCTCTAATTTTATTTTTTTATCTTCAATTAATTTCAATATAGCTAAAGCTGTTAAAGATTTACTTATTGAGCCAATTGCGAATGGTGTTTTATTAGTTACCTTTTTTTCAGATTCTCCAGTAATCCCCATCGTTTTTGTGAAGAATACATCTTTATTGTGTACAATTGCAACAGAAGCTCCTGGAATGTTCTGCTCCTTTATAAATTTTTCAATATACTCATCTAATGCAATTTTTATATTTTGCTGAGCGTAAACTTTTGGATCTGTAATACATAACATTAATACATTACAAAGAATATAAATTAGAGACATTTTATAGATCGTATTCTTCATTATGCCTTAGACAGCTTTCTTTTTTTATAACTTACTAAACTAATAAATACTACTACAGAGAGCGTAAAACTAAACATTATTAATAATGAATTCCACCATTGATTCTCTGAAATACGATATAAAAGATTATACTGAAATGTATTTTTACTATTAGTTGGATTAAATGATCCAGTTAAAAATATTGTAAATGTAGTTTGCGAGATGAGGTAAGTAATAACTGCGATGAATATGCCATGTAAGATAAATGTATTGAATTTTGCTTTTTCATTTTGAAGTCGTTTCATCTTAACTTGTAAATCAATTTCGTTTATTTCTAAAAAATCTTGAACAAATAATTGAGGTGTACCTAAATCATCTATACTATCTTCACCATGTTCGCGACATTCTTGAATATGTTCTAATATTTGTTGCTTAATATTTTTCCTTTCTTCTAAACTAATATCGTATTGCTTTAATTCCTTAAGTACGTCTGTTAAAAATTGCTTTTCTTTACCTATCAATCTATTCCTCATTTCAGAAGGTCTCCTTTCAAACCGCTTTTTAATAATGTTTGAATATCTGATTGCAATTCTAACCACTCATTAATTTTCTTCTCAAGACGTATTTTTCCGTTTTCATTAATTTCATAATAAATCCTAACTTTACCACTGTCTGTTACTACTTGATAAGTATTAACCCACTCTTGATTTTTCAACTTAGTTAATATGGGATAAATACTTCCTACTCCTTTCAATTTTAAATTGTTTACTTCAAGTTCTTTCATAATCTCATAACCATAACTTTTCTTTTTCGATAAAATAGATAATACACACATTTCTAAATGACCTTTAATTAAACTTGTTCTGTCCATAGGATAAATTTAACAGAAATATATACTTCATTCAAGTATATATTTCTGTTAAATCAAAAAAATCAGAAAACATAACAAAGATAAAGATATTACTCGCGAACTGTTTTTCCCCCTAACAATCACTTTTATAATATAATAATTACATAATATATCAACTGTTTTCCCTTTTATTTTTCTATCTCTCCCCCCATATCTTAGTTGGAAATGTAGTATACGGGACATAAAAATACTAAAAAATCCAATTCCTTAATTTTCACATTAAGAAATTGGATCTTCTTTCATTACCTTGTAATACTCATACTGCGTTATTATAAACATTATAAAGAATATACGTTTTATATAAGTCATGTTAATAACACATAAACTAATATAACTTTACTGATTACTCTCAAGACATTTATAAACCGCCATCATATCTCGTTTATCCAATTCGCGAATGCGATTAAAAATTGATATTTGCGAAACAGCTTCTGTTAATAAGCTCTCATCCACAACATCATTAACTTTTCCAGTTAACCATGTTTGTACATCCACGCCCTCAACAACTTCTTTTAGTCCTTCGTCATTAATACCAGTTGCATTACAAGTTACACATGGAATTGTTAGTTTAAATACACCATCATGTAGGTTATCTTCCGTTATAACTTTCTTTCCTTTACAAAATGGACATGGATTACTTTTTTTAATTTTATTAATTTGGGTAACTAACTTTTTGTATCCAAACGCTTCGTATACATATGTAAGTTTTTTATATTTACCATTTGTGAAATACTTATCTATAATGGTTTCTCTCGTTTCATAAACATTAGGGAAATCACAAACAGTTACTTGATTATTAATGCTAATGGATTCGATATTTCCTTTTATTTCGTCCAAGAATGGTAAAACATTTTGTAACACCATTTCATAATTTGAAAAGCTTGCCTGTTCTAATTCAAACATTTTCAGTGCAACTTGTGCTTTTCTTGGCAGTAAAGAAACATCTTCTGTCAATCTCATATCGCCACCAACAATAAATTTCAATTTTTGAAGTGCAGGTAAATCACCGACTATCTTCAACACTTCATCAACTGGTTGATTGATAATTTCCCGAATATCGAAGTTACCAAATTTAAGCGGTTTATGATGATTTAATACCGTCCCTTCACAAATTGGACATGTCATCTTTTCTTTAGAAGTCTTAATTTCTTCTTTAATAGCTGCTTTTGAAATAACAATATATCCACCAATAATCGTATTAAATCCTACCCATGTTCTGCGTGTCTTTCCTTTTTTATCATAAAATGATTTTTCAAAATATCCGTACCAAAACGTATGCTTTTCTTCTTCTGACATATCATTATAGCTCTTTGATAAATCGTGACCAAGCTCATTTTTAATTTCTTCAAATAGAAATTCTATTTTTTCATATTGATAAAATTTTAATACTTTCATGATTTCCGGATCAAATAAACCGTCCCAAAATGGAATGTTTTTATCTTGAATTGTAATATCTTTATCGAAAACTTCAATTTGAAGACGTCCAGAACAAGATGGACAATGGTTGTCCTGTGAATAGAAATCAAAACTTCTCGTATCTTTATTAGTTGGATGAGCAGCTACAATATGATTAATTAATCCACCAATTTCATATAAGAAACTATATTGACTATATAAATGTCTTTCAAGATCAATAGCAACAACAGGTGCAATTGTATCAGATTCATATTCGCCATAAATTAAACGGGCCATTGATGATAAACTTTTTAAAATACCACCCTTATAAATGTTTTCCGCATTTTTAAAATAGTTAATATGATTTTCTTCTAAATAGTGAACGCCTTCTTTTTGCTCAAGTGCTGAAGAAATATGTATTTGTTCAGCATTATTCACACTGCTTTTTTGGCGATAATAATCTTGATGACTTACTACATCAAGATGTTTTATAGATTCAAGCTGTCTTTTCCCGAAATCTACAATATAATCAGAGCTTTCTAACATGTAACTATTATGTTCAATCATTATGATAGAGACTGATTCATCTTGCAATATCCCTCTAACACTATCTATAAATTGATTTAAAATATTTTGTGATAAACCTTTTGAAGGCTCATCAAAAATAAATAATGTATGTGGATTTCTAGTGTTTGCAAATAACTCCGAAACTAAATGAACACATTGAAACTCACCTGTTGATAATGTTTGTGTTTTTCGTTCTAACGTTAAATAACCAAGTCCTAATTTAATTAGTAGACTCAAGCGTTTATACGCAATATCCTCATTTGGGAGTTCATCTATAATATCTTCAATCGAACGCTCAAAAATATCATCAATTTCTTCGCTATACTTTGTTAGTTTCTTTTTAATATCTAGGAAAGTGGCTACAGTTGATCGACTTGTAATGGATTGATTTCGATCTTGTCCTACCATAACTAATTTATCTTTTGGATATCGTTTCAAGAAATCTGTAGCTAAACATTCGTTAACAAGTGTAGATTTCCCGCATCCAGATTCTCCTGTAACCGTTACAAGTCTATTTTTAGGAATTTGAAACTCTGCCATTTGGATATTGCGGCAATATAATTCTTGGAATGTATAATATTCTGTTGGTACTTCTTTATTTATATCCCACAGTATTGGTTTTGGTCTTGGTGATTCTTTCACAATTTTCCCACCATATTTTCCGCTACCAGGTCCAAAGAACAATTGCTCATCTGTTGTATCCAGTACTGTATCTGAATGATCAATGAGCCAAATTTGATTTTTACAGCCTAACTGCTTGATCTCTTCTAATATTTGTACCAATGTTTCATGATCAAGTCCAACTGAAATCTCATCAATAATAATGACCGCATTTTCACTTACTGCCATAAATTCAGCCAAATAAAGTCGTGTTAACTCTCCACCTGACAACGTACCCATAATTCGATTTAATGTTAAATAACCAATGTTCATATTAATTATATTTTGCAGTATATGTTGTTTTGCTTCACTAATATTTAACACTTCTGCTAACGAAAGGATAGACTCAACACTTAAATCATTAATATTTGAAATTGTATGTGGTTTAGCAAATAAATCTATCGTATGTTGTTCGATTTCTTCACTATAACGTTTTCCCTTACATTTTTTACACTCAATATTTTTAGTAGTGCCTCGACCTTTACAGCCAGTACACCAGCCTAACTGGTTATTGAATGAAAAAACTTCAGGTGAAAGATGAAATACTTCGGCAAGTTTTTCGCGAACTTCAGTAAACACGCCAGTATGAGTACCTATTGTTGAACGCGGGTTGGAAGAAATCGATGATTTTCCTAGAAAAAGTACTAAAGGCATATCTTCCATCTTAATTGCACTAAAATTCGTTTCCATGATATTAGGAAATAAATATTGATATTCAGCTTTTGGCAATAAAGAAACTAAACGTTTTTTTGATTCTTCGCCAATCGTTTGACAAAAAGTTGTTTTACCCGATCCTGATAAACCAGCGATTCCAAAAGACTTATTAAATGGAATAGCTGTATCTAATTTATTTATGTTATTAGCAATTAATTGATTTACTTTCATATTAACCTCTATTCTTATTTTTCATCAAAAGAATTTTTACAGTGTAATAATTACACAACAAATATAACCTCTTACACAATTATCCTCTCACTTCAAGAACCTTATCTTTATATATTTCAAACCATTGTTGCCATTCATCTTTAGAAAATTCCTTTTCTTTCCCTTCTAGTACGGAGGAAAAAAGATTTAAGCAAATATGCCAACCAGCTATATCTTTCGGAGTATGATCCGTTAATTCATGAATGTACTCTTTAAGAAGGAAAAGAGCACCATTTTTTTCTTTATGTATTTCAAATCGGACACGATCTTTATCCCAAGTAAATTCAAGTACTGAGTTTACTTGACACTCTAAAATATCAATATTTATAAATGAACCGTCCATCATGTCAAACTTGATTATTCCACCTGTTTTAAGGCTTTCAATCTGTAAATTTGACATCCATTTTTTAAGCTTACTGTTTTCCGTTAAAACAGACCAAACTTCCTCTATTGTATATGGAAATTGTCGTTCAAATTTTACAATATATCCATCAGTTACTTTTTCAATTTCAGCTATCATATATATTGCCCCCTACTCTCAAACAGAATATATGTTCTTCTTTTATTTTACCCGATTTTATATATAAAATAAATCTTTAATGAAGTATTAATTATCATAAATAATCTCTTCCATATTACATGCCAATAAAAAAAGCCGCATTTGCGACTCATGAAATTATAGTATTAACCCTTGCTTTTATTGAATGACTTACCGCTTAATCGCATCAACAATTAAGGATGGAAAACCAAGTTTATCACCCTTATTTCTAGAATCATATCTTTTCGAACGGAAAATAACACCGTCGTTTGCATCCCATTCGTTGTAATAAAACTGACCATTTTCATCACAATATTCAAGTAAAACTACCTCAAACCCGGCAAATTTAAACATTTCCGTTAATGTTTTATAATTATGAACAATTTTATGACTTGCTGCTGGATGATCTTTCGGGCCAGGTCCGCCTATTTGAACTATGTTTTGATATGCTTCATCTCGGAAAAATGCATCAGGAACACCACAACGAATATGCCCTCCTGCCTTTAAAAATTCATAACAAATTTCTGCTGCCCTTACACCTTCTTCAAACGTAAGGTGTTCCCATACATGCTCAGCTAAAATAGCTGAAATAGAATTGTATTCAAATCTTTCTTCCCACGTAACTTTATCTAGTAAATTAAGTTCATCTTCTTGCGTTTGTATCCAACCTGGATTATTATTAAACACCCCAGCTCCGACTACTACTTTAATTTCGTCTTGTTTTATTGCCATCACTTTCACCTCGTAAACATTTTAATTATTAATATATTCTATGTTTACTATTATCCTTCCTTCTTCAACAAATTTAGTAGCATGAATCTATTACAATACCGAACTCATCCCCTAAAAACTATCTAATGTAACGATTTTTCTTACAGAAATATAGCACGCCAAACATTAGCACAAAACCAATCACGTAAAAACTTGTTGTTCCGCTGCCACCAGTATTAGGAATTACCCAATTATTTTTCACATTTTTCACTGTTAGTTTTTGTGTCCTTACCGCTTCTGTAATTTCTATTTCTATCGGATCTCTAAGTAACATATATCCGTTTGGCGCTTTTATTTCTTTAATCGTATACTTTCCAAGTACTAACTGATTGGAAATCACTTTTCCTTTTTCATCCGTTGTTAATCTAGTAACTTCTTTACCTTCTTTATCTAAAACTTGAAATACAGCACCTTTTAGTTTTAAATTAATATCCTTATCATCAACTTTCTCAATTTCAAATTGCCCAGTCGGATCTGGTAATTTCTTATTCCCTATTTTAATTTCTACTACTGTATCTTTTTCTATTTTTACAGCTATTTTATCTTTTAATAATTCATAACCTTTAGGTGCTTCTACTTCCACTAGGGTATAGTTACCTATTGGTAATTCCTTTGATATCGCTTCTCCTTTTTCATCTGTTACTAACTCTCCAACTACTTTTTTATTTGAATCTTCAATTTGAAACTTTGCCCCTGCTAGCTTTTTATTTTTATCGCTCGTATCTACTTTTACTAACTTCATTTTCCCCATTGGATCTGGTAATTTCTTATTCCCTATTTTAATTTCTACTACTACATCTTTTTCTACTTTTACAGCTATTTTATCTTTTAATAATTCATAACCTTTAGGTACTTCTACTTCCACTAGGGTATAGTTACCTATTGGTAATTCCTTTGATATCGCTTCTCCTTTTTCATCTGTTACTAACTCTCCAACTACTTTTTTATTTGAATCTTCAATTTGAAACTTTGCCCCTGCTAGCTTTTTATTTTTATCGCTCGTATCTACTTTTACTAATTTCATTTTCCCCATTGGATCTGGTAATTTCTTATTCCCTATTTTAATTTCTACTACTACATCTTTTTCTATTTTTACAGCTATTTTATCTTTTAATAATTCGTAACCTTTAGGCGCTTCTGTTTCCACAAGAGTATAGTTACCTATTGGTAATTCTTTTGATATCGCTTCCCCTTTTTTATCTGTTACTAACTCACCAACTACTTTTTTATTTGAATCTTCAATTTGAAACTTTGCCCCCATCAATTCTTTATTATCATTATTACTATCTACTTTTTTTATCTTTACTTTTCCTGGACTAGGCTTGTTCCAATGTTGCCAATTAAATTTGAAATTGTGAAATTCAAATCCACCAGTTTGTTGTACTGCACCGACAAATGCTTGTCCATTAATCGAACCACCTTTTGTTTCTAATACAGCATTTGGAGCAAACACACTCCCAACGACACCATATCCCTCTGTTGTGACCTTTTTTGCATTAGGAAAAACCCAAATCACCTTCCCGTATAACTCAGTGAACGGTGAATTTGGAGAATAGGGTTGTGATGTAGGAATTATATCTGTAGCCCTACCAATATTGTTCGTGTCATATAAGATAGCACCATTTTTAAATGTAACCTCTATTGCATCCGAATACATAACGATAAAATTTTTTCCTTTAGCATTAGGTAAAAAGACATCTCTTATATCTAAATTGATTTTCCCTACCAATTCTGATGAAACATAAATATTAGGATTGTTTATATCTTTTCCGATTCCATAACTCATATTTGGAATTGGGGTATTCGTTTTATATTTACCTGCATTTTTACCGACTTGGTTCACTATGTTGTGAAATTCATTAAATTTCGCGTCAATTTCTAGCTTTTCTTTATAAACGATACGATCATAAGAAGTTTGTATGATACGATCTGGATCACTCTCTTTTGTCATTACGACTATTCCGTTTTGAATGATAAAAGATTCCTCTCTTGATTTTTTAAATTTTCCAGACAATAACAAGGATGGATATCCCTCATCATCCCATTTTTCCCCAACTATATTAGATGTTCCCGCTGCTGCACCTACAATTGTATAACCAGATGCATCCATATCACCTTGAACTGCAATTGCTCCTTCAATGTCGCCACCTACTGCTATATGGTTACCAAAGACAACAGCATTATAACGCGATATATCCCCTAGACCTTCTAAGTTAGTCGTGGATCCATATGCTTCTTTTGGTGCATATGCGACAAAACTTACACATAACATTAACAAAACCATAAAATGAATACTTACCAACTTTAATCGTAATCTCAATTCCTTTGTTCCCACCTTTACCGTATCTTTTCTACAGTCGAATAAAGTGAAACTTTTTTCAGTGAAGATTTACTTCATCCTCTATATTCCTTCTTTGCTTATCTCTGGATTTCCGGTCCAACTGCCCATTAATACAGGATAAATAAATTCATTCTATCGAGTTAATTTTTTCTTATAAATTGCGACTAGTAACACACATAATAATAGGTTTAAGACTACTACTGTCCACTTATTAAACATAAATATCTCTTTACGCATTTTTTGTTTTTCTTTCTCGTTAAACTCCACACGCTCCCCTCGAACCAGTAATCTATTTGTATTTACTCCATAAGGCGTACATGTAATTAATGTTATATAATCTTTATTTTCCACAATTTTCAAATCGTCCGTTTCGTGTGGTAACACTACTTTAATTTGATCTACTTTATAAGCAAGAATTTTGTCTAAAGAATGAATATAAAAAAGATCTCCCTCACTCAACTTATCTAAATCTGTAAATAATTTTGCTGATGGTAAACCACGATGCCCTGTTAAAATAGTGTGCGTATTTTCTCCACCTACCGGAAGTGAAGAATAATCTAAATGACCTACCCCGCGACTCAATACTTCCTCAGAGGTCCCTTGATAGATTGGCAGTTTTATACTAATTTTCGATATTTCAATATACCCCATTACATCACCTAACTTTAACGCATCGGCATATGCTTGATGATTATTTTTTTCTTCAGAAAATGGATCTGCAAATGTTTTCATGGAAGTTTGAACTTGTTTATTATATTTGGTTGCTTCTTTTTCCCTACGTTCAACTTCTTTCTTTTGTAGTGCTTTAATCTTCTTATCGTAGGAGCTAATCTCAGAATAATGTGCACGAGTCGCCAACGAATTACTAATAGTAGGATATAAAAAAATAGCTAATCCAAATAAAAAAATACCTCCTAAAACAAGATTTCGTTTCATATTTCCACCTCTGTATATACTAAAATATCGAAAAGAGGGAAGCATTTTGCTTCTCTCCTTTTCACATCACTTGGTTACATGTTCCTAAAACCTTAATTATTAGCAAACTTTTTTCTAAAGAAAACAAATGCCGCTGTAGCCATTAACGCAAGGCCAAGTACAGTAAATAGAGTCGTTCCGATACCACCCGTTACAGGAAGAATCCATCCACTTTTATTATTTTCAATCGATAATTTAACCGTTTGATTATTTTCGCTAATCTTTACATCAATAGGGTCCTTTAATAATTGATATGAAGCTGTTGTACCATCTTCTTTTGTATAAGTTGGTGCTTTCGTTTCAAAAATTTGATAGTCTCCATACGGAATGTTAGTCCATTTAATAACACCATTTTCATCTGATACACCTGTGACTTCTTTACCTGCCACAACAACTATTTTTCCATTTTTATCTTTAAGTACAAACTCCGCACCTTTTAATTTCTTCTTATCAGCACCATCAACTTTTGTTAACTCGATAATTCCAGTTGTCGGAACAACAACTACAGGTTTAGATTCCTTTTCTCCAATTACATCATTTTTATTTATAGAATCAATTTTAGCTGTATTTAAAATTTCCGAACCAGATAGTACTCCATCTTTTACTTGTGATTTAATTTGTAAATGAAATTCTTTTTTACCATCTAACTTTGTGAAATCTTTTACTGTAGCTGTTACTTTTTGGCCTTCTACAGCTACATCTACAATACTTGCATTTACTTCCGCTCCATCAATTTTCACGACTGGTTTTCCTTGAATCATTAAACGATTGTCTAAAGTATCTGTTACTACATATTTTTTGTATTCTTTAATGTCTTCTGGAATTAATGTTTTGATATCATAATTGTAATTAGTTAACGGATTAATTGGTAACGCTTCCAAATTCCCGTTAATTTTTTTATCAATATTTGGTTCTGCATAGTTTTGCACTTCTACTTTAACTACTTTACCAGAAGTAATTGTTCCATCTTCGTTAATAGTTCCGGAGGTCTTTATAAAAAACTCGTGTTTAGTCGGATCAAGTACATACCCTTTCGGCGCTTTTGTCTCTTGGAAATAGTATTCCCCATACTCTAATCCTTGCACGCGAATATGCCCATTACCATCTGTTGCTAACTCTTTTTTCACTTCTGTACCATCTTTTTTAAATAAAGAGAATACTGCACCTGCTAATGCTTTTTCATTTGCACCAGTCTTTACTAAATCAACTGCACCACGTTTAATCTCATTTTTCGGATACATATGAACATCATAGTTTAGCACCTTACCCTCTTTATTCGTTAATGGAATATCCACTGTATACGTATTTGGATTTAGGTTAACATGCGGAGGTCCTGCCACTTCTTTCACTTCATAACGTCCTAGCGGAAGATCTTTTAATACAGCTTGTCCGTTATCATCTGTTACTACTTGAGTTGAAGTTTCTCCCATTACAGGCTTCACATCTTCTTTCACGATTTTCCCATCGTTTGAAATCTTTTCAAACGACGCAACCCTTTTCACTTCAAACGTTACACCTTTTAACGGTTTCGCATTTGTTGGTACCTCTTGATTTGCAGAGCCGTCACCTTCTAGCCCCGGTGCACCATCTTTTTCTTGTTCATATTTATGAATCGTTAAAGTACCTTTGGATGGTGAAGCTGCCTTTACTAATACACTAGACCATGTAGAAAATGTTAAGAAAAATACTAAAAGCACACTAAATATTTTTTTCATTTCTCTTATCCCCTTTACTACTTCTATCATTTTAAAAATCTCTTTATTACTATTACCCTCTTAAAAGCAATAGTGTGACAAGTACCAGATTTAAACGAGTAACCTAAAACATAGTCGTCCAACAATCCATTGTTTACAATCACTTATTCACTCTTCTTATTTTCTATTATTACGTTGTCTCTCCGTATGATATATGTAGTTTTCTCCCTAAATTACACTTATATTTCTACTTTAAAAATCGTTACACATTTACTTCTATCGCTAATTTTCATTAATTACTTAAATTCAATTCATTAATCTCTCCCTTCCTATCCCTATTTTAAATCCAATCTTAATCATTTTTGATACATATAAGCAATGACCAACGAATAAGTGTGACAATTCATATTTTACGTTACTCCTTAAAACTATTACCTGTATATTCAAATAATATGTGCTAACCATGTTAAATTATGGTATTATTCTTAGAAGTTTATAATTTTTATAGATAAAGTTTTCCGTTCCTACTTATGAAAAAAAGGAATATGTAAACATTCAACTATTACGCACAACTGTAAGGAGGAATAATATGACTAAAAAGCTCATTCTAGTGGAGATAGAGTACATTTGTAATATTTTTTTCCAATCTTTTGAAATTCCAGTTTGTTTTTTAGATTGTAACAAAAATATTCTTTTAGAATTTACATCAAAAGATGATTCACATTCGTTCTATAAATCAAAAATAGAACAGTTACATGTGCTTTTTCAAAAAAATGATTCATTTAATTCGCCTATCTTCAGAACTCACCAATATTTAGGGCACTTCATTTTAATTCACATAAAGAGCGATTATATAGTGAACGGTACTGTTATTATTGGGCCCTTGACACATGTGAATTTTTCTACAAGTAAAACGGATAGTAACCTTAATTTTATTTCGAATTATAAAAGAACAAGAGACCATTATTTTTCATTGTCAGTCAAAGATCAAAATTTCTTTGTAAATATAGCAATATTGTTCTATAACATTCTCTATAAAAAAAATTCAGATGTAAGTACCTTTTCAAATAACAGTGACTCATTCCAGTTAAGTCATAGCAGTATCTTAAACGAGGATCTATATATTTCAATGCCAAAAAGCGAATCTATCTGTCATAATTTGTATATAGAGAACCAACTACTTGGAGCTATAGAAAACGGGGATAAAGAAAGCGCACTCAAATATTATTACGAATTCCAACAAGAGACTCTTTCATCCTTATCTTCATTTCATCAATTAAGACGTCATAAAAACATTTGTATTTCATCCATCACACTTGCTACTAGATATGCTATAAAAGGAGGACTTCCTTCCGGGATTGCTTACAAGATTTACGATCTACACATTCAAAAGACAGAGGATTTAAAAGACACAGAATCTGTTTGGGATTTATTAAGAAATGTTTTCTGTACTTTTGCAGACCGTGTAAAAGCACAAAAAGTACAGAAATACTCAAAGACTATCGCTATTTGCAAAAACTATATTTTTGAAAATATTTACAATCAAATATCTGTTAAACAACTTGCTAAATTTGCAAACGTAAATTCAGATTATTTATCTATATTATTCAAAAAAGAAGTCGGTATTTCATTAATTGAGTACATTCAACGTGAACGAATCGAAGAAGCAAAAAAATTATTAACTTTCACAACCTATCCATTATCAGACATATGTGCTTCGCTCAACTTTAGTGATCAAAGTTATTTCACTAAAATTTTTAAAAAATTCACTAACGAAACACCTGGTAAATACCGAAAATCTCATGTTGTCATATAGAGTTAAACTTTCATTAAAACAAAGTGTTTTTAGTAACTTATCAATGGCAGATTAGAATTACTTCCACATCCATGACCTTTTAAATTCAGGCTATTTTTAAATCAAGAAAACACGTTACTATTCTTTTATTTGAATGAGAATAGTAACGTGCTTTATATGTAATGTAGATCTGTAGGCAAAATAACGTCCCAGCACAAAGTTTTATAGAAGCAAAATACACTACTTAAATACTAAAATCTTATTAAGTAAAAAATTCATCTAATAATTATTGTGTGAGAAATAATTCCTACTATTATTTTTATATCTTTCTAAATTTGCGAACCAAAGTGAGTACTGTACCGACAATAATCATCCATATGCCCATTGTTGCACTGTTAGTTGTACTAGCACCCGTGTTTGGAAGTTCTTTATATATAGATTCTTTTTTATCGGAATTACTGTTGTTCGGGATATTATTGTTATTAGTAAGGCCATTAGCTTTGCTAATGTTTTTATCTTTCACCAATACTTTTTGCATTGTATGAACCTCATTACCTACGGAATCTTTGACACTATATATGATTTCAAAAGTACCAGCTTTAGAGATATCTACAGTTCCTTCATACGTTACGTTAGAAGTAACGTCACCATCCTCTTTATCAGTAGCTAATACTCCTACCATTGGATCAAATTGATCTCCCTCAGTAATTGTAGTTGTAGAAGGTACTTTAAGGATTGGTATTTCATTTTTAACTTCATCTCTAACTTTGACCGTTACAGTTTGTTCCGCAGTTACTTCATGACCTTTAGAATCTGTCACTGTGTACGTTACTACGTAAGTACCAGATTTAGAGGTATTTACTTCACTATTAACTTTTACTTTAGAAGTAAGATCGCCGTCTTCTTTATCAATAGCTAATACTTTTGCCATAGGATCGAATGAATCTCCTACATGAATTGTCGCTGCAGTAGGCACTGTTAATGTAGGGTTTAAATCTAATATTTCTCCATTTCCCTCTACAATTACCTTCTGTGTAGCCGTTGCATTCCCTCCTTGAGAATCAACGACCGAGTAGTCCACAATGTATGTACCTGGTTTAGAAGTATCTACATCGCCCTTATGTTTTACTTTATTTGTTAAATCACCATCTTCTTTATCAACAGCTTTTACATTACTCATCGGGTCAAACATATCACCAACACGCAGTGTAATTGTAAGCGGTACAGTTAATTCAGGGACTTGGTTTTCTGCAGTTTTTTCGTTTTCTTTCACTGTTCCTTTAATTTTTGCTGTATCAAAAGCTTTTTGGACCGCTTCAACCTCAATTGAGTTCGCTCCATATTTGTTTGTCGCAACTTTAAGACACGCTATTCTTAATTCAGAGAAATTAGAAGTCATGTTCAATTCATCTGTATTTGCATAATAGAAAATATCAAACATTTTATCTTCACCAATACCATTTACAGTTACACCGTTATGAGTGCCACCTTGTGCAATTAAATACGCGACTTTATTAATAATACTTGAGTTGAAATGAACGCCCTCATTATCTTCTCCGTTTAATTCACTGTATTTGCTATAATCATCTGGATACGGTAATCCATTAATAAATTTGACTGCAGATGGATTTTCCATATTACGGAGAACTGATCCACTTTGTTCTCCTATTGTCCAATTAAATTCCCCATTATTTATATATTTCTCAATAGCCGTTCCCATAATATCAGATAACGCCTCGTTAATTGCGCCAGATTCTCCAAAAAATTCAAGATTAGATTCACTAGATGTAACCGCATGTGTAAATTCATGACCTGCTATGTCAAACGCTCTAACCATTGGATCACCATATATAAGCATACTAACATTGTTAATATTAGCACTAAATGCATTTCCCCAATTTTTAGGATCATCTGTTTCTCTAGAATCCCATGCATGTACAACCGAAACTACTTTTTTCCCATTATTATCAAAACTATTACGCTTATATTTTTCTTTATAAAAATCATATACGTTTGTTGCTAAGAAATGAGCACTTACCGCTTTTGGATCATTAAATGTTGTTGATGTGCTAGTTGCTAATATACCAGGATAATTTTTTTCTTCAGAAATAATATCACTATAATTTACATCGTAAGTCTCAATTCCTTGCCCCCTTGTGTAATCAGCAAGTGCATATTTCCCATTACTTTGTTCAGAAATACCGAATGTGCGAATTATACCTAAATCATCTTTACCTGTTCCGACTAATGATTTGACATTACTTTTTTTACTCGCCTCAATAGATTTAACATGCTCTTCACTTACTTTTAAACCTGACTCTTGCACCATATTTTTCAACATATCACCATTATGAGCATTTACTAAATACGTTCCAGATACATAGTTTGGTGTTGCAGCTGTAAATCTAACTTGATATGCATTGCTAGCCTGCCCATTATTTTCATTTACAAAAATAACTTCCTTAACTTCTGGCTCAGAAATAAATTTAATATCATTCCCGTACTTCATATAAATATATTGTTTTGCCTCTTCTTTTGACAAGTTAATGGGATTCTTTAAATCTTCTTGTGTTAAATTTTGTGCACTTTCTCCTGAAACACTTTTAATAATACCCTTTTTATCTACATGAGCAGTCAATTGGTGTCCATACACTTCTTTTCCTTCATATATTTGTTGCATACGAACAAGTGTAGTCCCATCATAAGCCCCACGTTTTTGAAGAACCTTGTAATCTACCCCTTCGTCTCCACTCACTTGTTTTGGAGACAAAGCATGCTCCGTCTTTTCCTTAAGTGCATCTTTCACTACATTCTCAGGCGTCTTTTGTGATGGTTGTGTAAGTTCACCTGTACGGAACGAATCCTCTTGAATTTCAACTTGCATTTGACCCGCTTCCTCTGCATAAGCTACTCTATATGGTGTTATATTTGTTAAAGCTAATCCTGTTGTTAAAGCAACTATAGCTATTTCTTTTTTATTTTTCATGTTATTTCCCTCGTATAATTTTCTAAAATATGAAACTGCTGAAATGTATTCCTATCAAAAATAGAAAAATAAAAAGTACAACACATTACGCAAAACTGTATTATAAAAAGATGACTTCTGTAAACAACAAAAGTCATCCTTTCAATATGTAATATCCCTAATATATTTTTAATGCATAATTTCTATATAAAAAGAAAAAAGCATTCTTTAACGAGCATTTTGCATTACTTTTATTAGGTCATTTATATTTTCAACTTTTTGCTGAAACTGATCAAATCTGCTATGTAGCAATGACGGATTCTTGTCTTCAGTTGAAATAACTTTTTTTAATTCCTCTTCTAATTTATCATATGTATCAAAGAAATTATCAAATTCTACACTTACAAGTTCTTCATTTTCACGATAAAACCTTTTTGATTCTATATATGTCATATATGATTTATTTAAAAATCCTAATGAAATTAAATATTTAGAAGTGTTTTCTTGATAAATAGCAATATCACATGCTATTTTAATATCTGAATAAGTTTTTTGAACGAAACAATGTAATTCAAAAATCTTAAACTTCAATCCATTATTCATTTCATCCCCTCCCATCCTATCTATTCTACATAAAAAAAGAATATTATACAAAGTAAAATATCAATATAGTACAAAAATAAAAAGCGAAAGAATAATTCCTTCCGCTTTTTATAGCAATACATACATTTCATATTGCGCTAAAGAATTCTTTTCAAATCCAGTTTTCTTAAAAAATCCTTCTAGTAAATTGTTGTTTGGAAACCCAATTGATAAACTTGTTACATTCAACTCATCTCTTGCTACTTGTAATAATTTTGATCCAATATTACGATTTCTATAGTCTTTGTCTATGAAAAGAAAACTGATTTTACCTTGTTCATTCATACATATTGAACCTTTTAAATCATTATCAACATATGCGCCGTAAAATGTATTATTTGTTTTTTCGATATACTCCATATCATTTTGCCAATTTATATGGAAGTGTAACCATTTCTGAATTTCAAGTTTAAAAGATGGAAAATCTAATTGCTTTACTTCAATTCCCTTACACTCTTTATTTATTATTTTAGTCATATCTTTTAAATTATAATAAGATAGATCATACACTTTTTCATAGCCTAATTTCGTATAAAAATGAATCGCTCGGTCATTGCCTACAATGACTTCAAGAAAAAGTTGCTTACACTCATTTTGAAGCGCCTCTTCTTTATGCAGTTCAAATAACTTTTGACTCACACCAATACCGCGGTAATTAGGATGAACCGCTAATGTTCCACAGCGCATTGTTTTTATGTTTTCGTAATCCTTTATCCCGCCAAGTATTACACCAACAGATTTGTTACCGTCTACAGCAAGAAAGGAATGTTTTAGTGAATTCCCTTCAGCTCCAAAAAATCTTTTTATAAAATCTTCTTTTGAAACTTCCATTTTAATAATATAATCAGAAAAGCCATCTTTAAATGCTTCATATACTAAATCTATACTTACTTCACTACCTCTTTTGTATTGAATCATATAAAATTATCCCCCACTTACTAGCGTTAATCTTAACACTCGAATAAATAAAATGTACTAGTTCTAATCTACAAATCATTCTTTTAATTTTACCCATTAATTTGATATAAACGGGTACTTCCCTACATATCTCTCACTATTAATTTGTTTTATAACAAACGGTGCAATATCACTATTTTGGATTTTGATTCCTGGCATATCTACTAAACTCTCCTTTATATTTCCAATGCCCTTCCCTTCCATAACAAATGGTAATCTAACAATTGTCCAATCTACATCACTATCTTGAATAGTTTGCAATTCTTTATATTTATCTTGCATCATCTTTGATAAAAATACTTTAAACAAGGTGGCTCCTATTTTATTTACAATTCCCTTTTGATCTCCTGTAACATCTAAAGAACCTCCAGAAATTAGTATATATCTTTTTATTTCAAATTCTTTCATTGCTTCTAAAATATGCTTCGTTACTGTGCTAAAAATATAAGATTCATTTTTTGGTTGACCTACCGCATTAATTACAGCTCGACAACCTTTAAGTAATTCCCGTATTGAAGAAAAATCACGTGCATCTCCATTAATAATCTCTAAATTTTCATTTTTTATTTTGATATTATTAGAAGTTCTTGTTAATATTTTTACTTGATATCCCTTTTCTAACGCTTCGTTTACAAGGAATTTCCCGGCTTTTCCGTTTGCACCCAGAATAGCTATTTTATTTGTAGTTTCCAATATTAATCCCTTCTTACTATCTATTATTTACTACATTAATCTCATACACTCGTAAAAAAGCAATTAAATGCTCGCACGCTCGTTCACACGCTAACATTTTAAAGATTTTTTGTTCCTCTTTCGTTTTATCATTCGCTTGATCTGATGCAGCTTTTAAACTGAGAAAAGGTTTGTTATTGATTTGACACACATAAGCAAAAGCTGCCACTTCTTGATCAACCGCTAATGCTCCATATACAGTATGGAGTAAATATCTCATTTCTGAACTACGGATACGTTGATCTCCAGATAAAAATGTACCATAATGCATCGGATCATAAGATCGTACCTTTTTTATTCTTCTTACAAGTGACTTTGTCGTTTCAATAGGTGCTGTCCTACCATTATATAAATTAAAAACATCTTCCCCCGAACCCGCAGCAGTAACGTCGTGTTGTATTGCATTAAGGGCTACTACAATATGTCCATTTTTCACCTTATTTGATAGACTTCCACATATTCCTGTCATAAACAACTCATCTGGCTGAAACTCACTAATTAATAATTGCACACAACTAGCACAGCTTACTTTGCCAACTCCAGTTATTACGGAGATAATCTCCAGATTATTAATATAATGAAAATGAAATTCCCAAGCTGCTCGTTTTTCAATACGTTCACTTGGATAACATTGATGCAAATACGTAAGTTCTGGTTCCCATGCGGCTACGATTGCAATACGTTTCATTACATGCTTCACTTCCCCTATTGTTATCATGTAAATAATTTATCTATACTTTCTCGTTCATAATCTGGAATCCACTCTTTATATTTCTCATATAAATTTCGTATTGTTTCTTTATTCTTCGCAATTACTTCACATCCTCTATCATCGTAAACAAACATGATAATATCTTTCGATACATTTATAAGGAATACATCTGGATAAGAAATTTCTTTTTTGCGTCCAAAACGAGGATAGAGACCTGGAAAATCTTCATGATTTGCAGCTTGAATAAGCTGTTTGTACTTTATATCGCTAGCAAAACATTTTAACGAAAATTGATATGTACAATATATATCAGCTTATTAAAACTATTTTATACATTTATTTTCTGCGAATTTTTCACATTTTCCTTTTTAAATCGATAAACATTTGTTACTAAAAACACTTCATCTTATTTTGAAAATATATCTTCAAACAAGTATTTATTATATGTATAAAGTTGAGTGAAGTATTCCATATTTACATCGTCGGTTCTTTCTACTCTACTATTTCTTTTAACTGCCAATATGCATCTTCTAGCCACGGATGTAAAACTTTCAACGTGTCTTGTTTAACCCACAAATATGAAATATATACAAATGCAGCATGTTCTAAAGATTTTTCTAATCCTTTTTTTACTTCTACTAAATAAGGTGGTGTCCCATTATGATCCCATTCTATTTTATCAGCAACAAATAACACTAAATCCATCTTCGTTGCATGTTTACGTAGTGTAGTATGACAATTAATTGCATTTAAAATTTCTTCATCGTCCACTTTAAATATCTCTTTTGCAATTATTCTCGACTGTTTTTGATGAATAATCATCGGGAATTCTCGTTCTTCTTGTAATATCTCTATTCTAAATTGTTCAGCAACTGCACCCCGCTCTTCATTCAGAAAGATTGCACTAATATCATGTAAATATGCTGCAATCGCTGCCTTTTCCTCGTTTTCATGATACTTAATCGCAATTTTTCGAGCTTCATTTGCCACCCGAATTGAATGTTTATATGTAAGTTCTTTATTGTATTTTAATAGAAAAGCTTTTATATCATTTTCAATTTTTCCAGTTGGAGTAAATGAATAAATCTCTTTATATACCATAGCAAGCCCCCCCTTATCCTTCACTTTCAGTATAATACGTTATTCGAATATCTTTCTTCTTTGTATTCGTTATGAATGTTTTAATCCCTTTTTTATATGTTACATGAAATTTTATGTGGAATCATTGCTACAAAATACATAAATGTTTGATATTATAGTAATGTTAATGATTTGTCAGGAAAGGAACTACATAATGAATAAAAATATATTAATTATTGATGATGATAAAGAAATTGTTGAATTACTTGCTGTTTACTTACGCAATGAAGGCTATAACATTTATAAAGCGTATGATGGCGATGAGGCATTACAAATGATTTCTACATATGAAGTTGACCTTATGGTTCTGGATATAATGATGCCAAAACGAAACGGGTTAGAAGTTTGTCAAGAAGTGCGCGAAAATAATACTGTACCTATTCTTATGCTTAGTGCAAAAGCGGAAGATATGGATAAAATATTAGGTCTTATGACAGGTGCAGATGATTATATGATTAAACCATTCAACCCATTAGAATTAGTAGCAAGAGTGAAAGCTTTGTTACGAAGATCATCTTTCCAAAATGCCACTTCCTCCAAAAATGAAGATGGTATTATCCGTATTCGTTCTGCTGAAATACATAAACATAATCATACAGTTAAAGTCAATGGAGAGTATATTAAACTTACATCCATTGAATTTGATATTTTATATTTACTTGCGAGTAATACCGGAAGAGTATTTAGTTCCGAAGAAATTTTTGAACGCGTTTGGAATGAAGATGGTTATGGCTCAAATAAAACTGTAATGGTCCACATTAGTAATTTACGAGATAAACTTGAAACAGGAATGAATGGAGAGAAGTTTATTCATACTGTTTGGGGAGTAGGCTATAAAATTGAGAAATGAAGCATTTGATATATTAAAAGATATCCCAAAATGGAAGTTGATTTTTTGGTTTATGTTAGCCATCACACTTACTCCTATTACTGAATTAATTATATATCGCCTTGTTACAAGTGTAATTGAAAGTTCACTTACGTTAAGTGAACTCGGCAAAGAATTCATTAGAATTTTTGGATATGAAAAATATAAAGGAATAAGGGAATCTCTATGGATGATGATTGTATCTTATTTGTTTTTATTTTCTATTTTCTCATCCTACCTATATATTTTTTATCGTCATGAAAAAAAGCTTTACTATGAAACTTGTATTAAAAAAATGATAGAAGAGATTCGTTATATTGCCGATGGAAACTTCAATCATAAAGTTTCTATCGTAAATCATAATTATCTGGAAGAGTTAGCGACCGGGGTTAATCAAATTGTTGAACAATTGAAAGTCTCAATTGATGAAGAGAGACAGGCGGAACAAGCTAAAAGTGAATTAATTACAAATGTATCGCATGATTTACGTACCCCTCTTACTTCTATAGTTGGATACGTAAATTTAATCCACCATGATAATTATAGAGATGAAGTGGAATTACGCTATTACATACAAGTCATTTACGATAAAGTAACACGTCTTAATGCATTAATGAATGACTTGTTTGAATATACACGTGTTCAGAATAAAGAGTTAAGCTTATATTCTGTTCCCATTGATATTGTAGAGTTACTTGGACAATTAACTGTTCAATTCCGTATACAAGTTCAAGAAGCTAATATAGAATGTCGACCTTCTTTTCCATCTCAAAAACTCATGGTATTAGCTGATGGAGACAAATTAGTGCGTGTGTTTGAAAATCTTATTATAAACGCTATCGCTTATGGAAACGACGGTGGATATATCGACCTTGCTGCCTATGAAAGTAATAATATGATTACTATAGATATAACAAATTACGGCCAACCAATTCCTAGTACAGATTTACCTCATATTTTTGAACGTTTTTATCGCGTTGAAAAATCTCGATCTACAAACACCGGTGGATCTGGGCTCGGATTAGCAATTGCAAAAAGTATTGTCGAATTGCATAAAGGATCAATTGAAGTATATAGTGATGATAAAAAAACAACTTTCACTGTAAAATTACAACCACATAAATGTTAATAAAGCTTAATTCCAGATCTAATTTCTTACCATATAAGAAATTGGATCTTTTATTTCCCATTAAAATCCAAAATTTAATAATCCTTTATAATTCTTTAGAAATTCTTTACCTTTTCTTTCTTCCTAATTAAGCATTCCTTTTTACAATAGTATTATTGATGTCATAGTAGGAGGATCGCTTATGCAATTCCTGAAAAAGTTCACAATTTTATTATTATCTTTTGTTATTACAGCACTTATCGTTTTATATTTTTACCTCTATGTAAATGGTCCAATTATTCAAGCTAAATCAGCTATTTTAATAGATGCTAATTCAGGTGAAGTTGTTTATAAAAAAAATGAGGAAATTCCTATACAATCAGCTACTTTATCTAAATTAATGACAGAGTATATCGCAATGGAACAACTGAATGAAGGCAAAATACAGTTAGATGAATTAGTAAAAATAAGTAACGAAGTTTTCCGAGCAGAAAAGAGTCCTATACAAGTAACTTCGAAAGATCAAACGACAGTTCGTGATTTACTTCATGCATTGTTTCTGACAGGGAATAATCGTTCCGCACTTGCCCTAGCAGAACACATTGCTGGAAACGAAGGTAACTTTACACTTTTAATGAATGAAAAAGCAACACAACTAAAGTTATCACAACCATCCCCGTTTCTAAATGCAACTGGAATGAATAACGATACGAATAAACAATCAACTACAACGGCAATAGACGTTGCTAAACTAGCAACACAATTAGTAACAGACTTTCCAGATGTATTGAATATTACGAAACTAACCTCTTACCAATTTACCTTCAAAGACTCAAAAGTTTTCAACACAAATAAAATGATTTATTCCCTTAATAAAAACATTAAACTCCAAGGTGTTGACGGCTTACAAACTAGTTTTTCAACTAATGGTAATTATAGTTTTGTAAGTACAGCACATCGAGGAGATACTAGACTTATTTCTGTAATATTAGACTCAAGTGAAGAAAACAGTACCTTTATTGAAACAAAAAAGCTACTACAGTACGGTTTTGATCCATCCTCGTACTCTGCACTCCAAGCTTTTAAAGATGCTGTTACATCTTGGACAGTATTGCTTCAGTTTAAAAATTTAATCATACAAACATTGTTGATTTTCTTCATTATTACATTTTTAATGTTTTTACATATACGTCAGAAAAAATCCGAGGATTTCAACTAGGAAATCTTCTTATATATAAAAAACGGCTTACATTTATAGTGCAAGCCGTTTTCTAAATCTATAGTCCCCTTCCAATTAAATTCGCTGAAACAGGCTGAAGATTTAACTCTCTCGCCCATATAGATAGCTGACCAATGTGATGAATTTCGTGTACAATTACATGTCTTAACACTTCACCGTATGTATATGTTTTATCTGTCCACGAAGCTTTTAATATCTTATATTCTAGGCTAGATGACCATAACTTCAAAAAAACTTCTAATTCTCGTTTATATAAATCAGATAACGCTTTCACTTTTTGGATCGATTGATAATCTTTATACTGCGGTTCATTATCTTCTTTTCCTTGAAGTGCGCTAATCCAGCTGTATTCAACATCGACAATATGAAATAATGTTTCTAAAATACTTCCAACACCCCCTACACGCTTGCGGAGTAATTCTTCTTCTGAAAGTTGCTCACACCACTTAAACCAGTCGTCCCTTACTTGCCAATTGTATTGAAATAAAGTGTACATATTTATCTCTCCCCCACCTCAATAATCCACTTAATAGCATCTACTACATAATATGGTTCATCTTTTTGAATATAGTGACTACTTTGTTCTGCAATTACAAATTTATTATTGCTTGATAATCGTAATAAATCTTCTTGCAATTGTAACCATTTCAATTGTGCAGCTGGCGAATAAAAAGCTTTTTTACCAGCAGCTAACACGGCAAGTGGAATATTCCCCATTGACTGACAATGTTTGTCTACTTCACCTAGACTAAACATAAACTCTTCATAAGAACTTTCATATACAAACTGTTTATTGTAAGCATCTTGAAATTCTGGAGACATGATTGGTAAAAAATCTTCTTTATAATTTTCCGGTGTCGAATCCACCAAAACGATTCCCAACATATCTTCGGGATAAAAAGTCGCAAATAAACGTGCATTTATACCGCCAAAAGAATGTCCTACAAAAATATAAGGTGGTTTCAATTGTAATTGCGCTAAGCAACCTCTTAAATCTTTTACCATCTCAGAACTAATATGTCGCTTGGAACTCTTCCCACTTTTCCCTAACCCCGATCGGTCATATGTAAGTACCGTTCCATATTCCGTCAACTCTTCAGCAATATGATCCCATGCCGTTGAATAATCGCTATAACCTGCCTCCATTATAATAACTGGCTGCAGCTTCTTTCCTTGGAACTTTTTCGTATACATTTTAAAATCGTCAACTTGTACATATTCCTCTATACATTTAATCATTGACAATCACTTCTCTTCGGCCAAGTTCCTCTACAGCATGATTCATTATTTCACTTACAGATAAAGAGCCATCCAATACAATATCCGAATTTGGCTTAACAGTATGGATTGCCTCTAAATATGCTTTTCTCGCAAATGTCATGTAATGTTTCAAATCATTATGTATTTCATCTATTGTATCTTCTTTAAAATCTCGCAAAATTCTTCTAGCCATCGCAATATCTAAAGGCGTATCTATAAATATTGTTGCATCAATAAATTCTCGCATTTCACTATTTAAGTATGCAAATGGATAATCTAAAATAATATAATCTACTTTATCCTCTCGTATAAGATGCTGAATATCATGAATTAATGGTGTAAGTACCCATTCATCATAATTTGCTCCCTCATCAATCCATTTACAAATATCAGTAGGACAGTTTTTAAAGTGATAGCTATCAAAATATAGCGCTTTTGAATTTGTTAGCTTTTGAGTTAAATTTTCTGTAACAGTCGTTTTACCTCCTCCTGAAACAGCTGCAATTGTAATGATTTTCGTTTTCTTATTCATAATTCCCCATCATACCCCTTTTAATTAACATAATATAATTACAGATAACTATAATTCTTTATCGCTCCATTCATATTCTAACATACTCATTTCCCATAAATTCCAATACGTTTCTCCTACCTTTTTTGACTCTCGTAATAAACCTTCTTTTACAAATCCTGTTTTTTCATAACATGAGATGGCGGACGTATTAAAATCATAAACACCAAGGGTTACTCTATGTAGTTTTAATTCTTCAAATGCAACTTGTAGTACTGCCTTCATCATATGTTTCCCTATAGAACGTCCTCTCATTTTCGTATCACCAACTAGCACTTTTCCAATCCTTGCAGACTTATTAATATTGTCTATTTGCCCAAGTGAAATATGACCAACCACTTTCTTAGACTCTTCATCTATTACTTTAAATGCAAGAGTATTTGAGCTTTCTATATAATTTTCTAATTGTTGTTCATTTAAAGGATATGTAAATGCATTTCCTGACCACTGTATTAAAAATTCTTCAGAATCAATCCAATTTATTAATTGTTTGAAATCGGATCTTTTTAAGGATTCTAATTTAATCAACACCATTCTCCTTTCATACACCATTCTATATATACTCAAATTTATTTCTATATATAGAATATATTCTCCTTTTATACGAAATTAAAATAAAGCCATTCATAAGAATGGCTTTACAAAAACATAGCCCAATTATGCTATGTTTCCTATGTTAACAATGGTTCAATCGCTTCAATTTTACAAACTGAAATAATTACTGTAACTACCCCAGCACTATTAGCAAGCTTTACAACATCACAAGTGACTGAAGAAACAGTTCCTGCATAATTATTACTTCCTGTTGTAATACGCACTGATCTGTTTACTAACTTTCTCAGCTCATCTCTAATTCCTTGTACACAGCAACAGTCACATGCCTTATTTTGCTCTTCATGTTCTTTTTTACACTCTTCAAAAACATCCCAACAATCATCCTGTTTACATGAACACTTTTTTCTAGAATTACTATAACGATATCCCAAAATCTCACCCCCTAATCATTTCTATTAATATAGTATGTCCACTAGCTTTAAAGTGTACGAGGCAAAAACATAGAAAGGAAAAAACAAACACATGTACTAAATTATCCTGTATATATAAAAACTGACCTCTAATAATTAGAGGTCAGTTCACATTATACATGCTTTAATTTTATAATTTACTAGACTGCAACCCCTGAATAAACGGAACTACTTCAGGATTTACAAGCGATGATAAATCACCTAATTCTTTTCCTAAGTAAGCTGCTTTAATGACGCGTCGCATTACTTTAGAATTACGTGTTTTCGGTAAATCTTCTACAACGTGAATATCTTTTGGACATAATGCTTTTCCAATATGAGAGTTTACTAAACTCATTAACTCTTTCTTTAACTCTCCTGTGAATGTTACATTGTCCCTTAGTACTACAAAACAATGACAAACTTCACCTTTTACTTCATCAGGTACACCAATCGCGGCAGCTTCTATGACATCATTATGCTTTACAAGAATTGATTCATATTCAGCAGGTCCAATACGTTTCCCAGCAATGTTTAACGTATCATCTGAGCGTCCTGTAATAATATATTGCTCACCATCATAAATAACCCAGTCACCATGAACCCATTTATTTTCAAAACGTGACCAATATGTGTTCACATAACGCTCATCGTCTTCCCAGAAACTTTTCGTCATACCAACCCAAGGCTTCTCTAAACATAATTCTCCAACCTCATCACGAATTGGATTGCCTTGATCATCAAGCACAACCGCTGCCATTCCTGGTAAAGATGCATTAAAACTAATCGGTGCAATTGGTTTAATAAGGACATTTCCGAAAATCCCACCAGAAATTTCAGTTCCGCCTGAATAGTTACAAATTGGTACATTACTTTTTCCAACTGTTTCAAATAGCCACATCCAAGGATCTGGATTCCAAGGTTCACCTGTTGATGCGAATACTTCTAAACTGTTGAGCGAATGTTTATTCACATATTCATCACCTTTTGCCATTAACGCGCGAATTAATGTTGGTGATATACCGAGATGTGTAATTTCATATTTATCAACTGTCTCCCATAACCGATCGGCTTCTGGGAAATCTGGAACACCTTCGTACATAACCATCGTTGCCCCATTAATAAGAGAACCGAATAGTAAAAATGGTCCCATCATCCAGCCCATATCAGTTACCCATAATACACGGTCACCTTGTTTGATGTTCATTCCAAATCCTGCATCAAATGCAGCTTTCAAAGGGAAACCAGCATGTGTATGTACCGTTCCCTTCGGTTTCCCAGTTGTACCTGATGTATAAATGAACATTAAAGGATCATCACTATGCATTTCTTCAGCATGTACAAATGGCTTTTCTTTTTCTAACGTACTCCATGAGAAATCATAATTATGCGGTGTAAATTCATTTCCTGCGTGACGCACGATAACGACTTTTTCAACAGTTGGACAATGTTCACAAGCTTTATCTACTTCGTCTTTTAATGAAACAATTTTACCTCGGCGTGAAAAACCATCTGCAGTAATGATCATTTTCGATCCTGCCGCTTGTACACGTGTCATGACTGCATCAGACGCAAATCCTGAGAATATTGGTGAAATAATTGCTCCGATTTTCATAACAGCTAGCATCGCAACAACTGTTTCTGGAATCATCGGCATATAAATTGTTACACGGTCTCCTTTTTCAATACCAGCATGTTTCAAACCGTTTGCAACGCGGCTTACCCAGTTATCAAGTTCTTCATATGTAAATGATTTTGAAGTTCCATTTTCTCCCTCGTACTGAAGTGCTGGTTGTGTTCTTGTTTCATCGTCTGCAAGCCAGCGTGATAAAACGGATTCTACAACGTTACATGTTCCGCCATTATACCACTGTGCAAACGGCATACCATTCTCTAAGTCTAGCACGTCTGTATAAGGTTTCATCCATTGATAGCCTACCGCTTTCTCAGCTTCTCCCCAAAACCAAGCTGTTTCTTCGATTGACTTATTATAAAATGTTTCATAGTCTTCATATCCCAAAGATTTCATCCAACCATATAGACGCGTTTTTTCTTTATACTCTTCTGTTGGAAACCAAACTGCTTGTTTCAATGTTTTCCCCTCCTTAACTTTTTGAGCAAGAAAGCCCTAAATAGGGCTTTTAAACTGGATAAACAGGATGTTTACGATCCGTAAATACTTGATATTTACTCATATACATTTCGAATCGTCCTTTTAACTCTTCTCTTAAATTGTTTGGATGAACAATACCATCAATGACCATCTCTGATGCCAAATGGTAAATATCAATATCCTTCTTATACTCTTCGCGTTTTTCAGCAATGAAGCTATCACGCTCTTCTTCTGGTAAAGCTGCAATCTTATTTGCATATACAGCATTGACCGCAGCTTCTGGGCCCATTACCGCAATAGAAGCTGTCGGTAATGCAAGGCAGCAATCTGGTTCAAAGGCTGGACCCGCCATCGCATATAAACCAGCACCATATGCTTTACGAACAACGATAGAAATTTTCGGTACAGTTGCTTCACTCATTGCAGAAATCATTTTTGCGCCGTGGCGAATAATGCCAGCACGCTCTACTTTTGTACCAATCATAAATCCAGGTACATCTGCAAGGAATAATAATGGAATATGATATGCATCGCATAAATTAATAAACTTTGCTGCTTTATCAGCTGAATCGTGGAATAATACGCCGCCTTTCATACGCGGTTGATTTGCAATAATACCAACTGGCTTACCATCAATACGTGCTAAGCCTGTAATTAGTTCTTGAGCAAATAATTTTTTTACTTCATAGAAAGAACCTTCATCAATAATTCTGTTAATGAGATCTTTCATATTGAAAGGAGCATTTTGATTTTCTGGAATGATTTGTTCTAACGTTTTTTCGAATTGTTTCGGTTCTTGAGGTGTAACCAATGGAGTCTTCTCTAAGTAGTTGTTTGGAAAATATGAAATGTATTGTCTTGCTTGTGTAATCGCATCTTCTTCGGTCTTACATAAAACATCTCCGCATCCTGATATTGAGCAATGCATACGAGCTCCGCCCATCTCTTCTAAAGTTACTTTCTCACCGATAACCATCTCAGCCATACGAGGAGATCCTAAATACATAGATGCATTTCCTTCCACCATCATAACAACATCACAAAAGGCTGGAATATACGCACCACCAGCTGCAGAAGGTCCAAATAATAAGCATACTTGCGGAACTTTACCTGATAATTTCACTTGATTGTAGAAGATTCTTCCTGCACCACGGCGCCCTGGGAACATTTCTACTTGATCAGTGATACGCGCTCCAGCAGAGTCAACTAAATAAAATAACGGAACACGTAATTTTTCTGCCGTTTCTTGAATACGTAAAATCTTTTCAACTGTACGTGCGCCCCATGATCCGGCCTTTACTGTTGAATCATTTGCCATTACGCATGCAGTGCGACCATGTATTTTACCTGTTGCCGTAATAACACCATCAGCAGGTAATCCTGTTTGTTCACAATTTGCAAATAATGCATCTTCTACATATTCACCATTATCAAATAAAAGAGCTAAGCGATCTCGAACGAATAGTTTTCCTTTCGCTTTATTTTGATCATGATATTTTGGTGCGCCGCCTTGTTTAATCGTTTCAACTCGTTCTTCAAATGTATTTGATTGTTGTTTTTGATCTAACATATTTACTCCCCCTTATACATTGGTGTGCGTTTTTCCTTGAATGCTTGTAATCCTTCTAATCTATCTTTCGTATGGACTACACCTTCATACGCTTGTTTTTCCATTTGTAATCCGGTATGTAAATCAACTTGAATACCGTTTGAAATTGCTTCTTTTGCTAATCGAACAGCAATTGGACCATTACTAGCAATTCTTTCTGCCATTTCAATCGCTTTCTCTTCAAGTAAATGAGCTGGTACAACGAATTCTACTAGACCATATTCTTCCGCTTCTTGCGCCGAGATGCGTCTGCCTGTATAAATTAATTCTTTTGCTCTACCAACACCAATTAATCTTGGCAAACGCTGCGTACCACCTGCTCCTGGTATAATTGCAAGTGTAGTTTCAGTAAGACCAAAACTCGCAGTGTCAGAAGCAATTCTAAAATCACAAGCTAAACTTAATTCTGTACCACCACCAAGCGCGACTCCATTTACAGCAGCAATAACTGGCTGAGGTAATTGTTCAACCATTTCCATAGTAGCGCGAATCATACTAACAGCATGGCGAACTTGTTCCTCATTCATACCAGCGCGTTCTTTTAAATCAGCCCCAGCACAAAACGCTTTTTCACCAGCACCTGTTAGAATAACTACACGAGTATTGGACTCTTCATTTATTTGAGTTAATATGTTTTGTAACTCTTCTAATAACGCTAAAGATAATGAGTTTGCTTGTCTTTCACGATATAACGAAATCTTTACAACATGTGGTGTTACATAATCAACTGAAATGTTTTGTAGTTGTAGCATCTTCTCACCTACTTATCGTTTTATGTTGAAGCGCTCTATACACATGACTCGGTAATTGGATATTTAATTTACTTTGAATAAATTGACTCGCTCTCAATAACTTCTCTTCATCAATATTCGTTTGGACCCCTAACTTATGGAGCATATGAACTAAGTCATCGGTTGCAACATTGCCGGATGCTCCTGGTGCATATGGACAGCCCCCAAGACCACCACAAGAACTATCAAATGTTGTAATACCATATTCTAATGACTTAACTACATTCGCCAGAGCCATTCCATACGTATTATGGAAGTGCATTGCAAACTGCGAAGCATCATATTTCTTTAATAAATGTTCTAAAACCTGCTCTACTTGTAACGGATTTGCTACACCAATCGTGTCACCAAGAGATACTTCATAAATGCCATATGAAAATAGTTGATTACATAACTCGTCAACTGCTGCGACACTTATGTCCCCTTCATAAGGACAACCAAATACAGTAGAAACATAGCCTCTTACCTTTTTACCTTCGAACGTGGCCTGCTTTGTTATATCTTCAATGACAACTAATGCTTCTTTAATTGATTTATTAATATTACTTTTATTATGAGATTCACTTGCTGATAAAAAAACATTCACCTCATCTACATTTTGCAAAAAAGCTCGTTCCAAACCATTTTGATTTGGAACAAGCGCTGCATATGTAACATTTGGATCCCTTTTCAGCTCAGAAAACACATCATTTGCATCTGCTAATGCAGGAACCCATTTAGGGTGAACGAATGAGGAAACTTCAACGTACGATAATCCCGCCTCTGTAAGTAGTTGAATCCATTTTACTTTATCTTTTGTGCCAACAATCTTTTTTTCATTTTGTAAGCCATCACGTGGCCCGACTTCTTTAATGACAGCAAAATTAGGTAGTTTCAATTCGCTTCCCCCTATATCTCCCTATTCAATTTCTAGTAATACATCTCCTTCATTTACAAAATCGCCTTCTTGCACATTAATTTTCATAACTGTGCCAGCTTCTTCTGAAACGATTGGAATTTCCATTTTCATAGATTCCAAAATGACGACATCCTGCTCTTCCTCTACTGTATCTCCTACTCCTACAACAATCTTCCATACATTTCCTGCCATCGATGCATATACTTTCGTCATCATTTTTCCCCCTTAATATTCTTAAACCTTATTTTTTAACAAGTTGTTTCGTTACAAAACCCGTTGTATAAATACCACTTTTGAACACATCATCTTCCAATACTTGAATTAGCATTGGCGTGTTCGTTTTAATACCTTCTACTTTTAATTCTTCTAAAGCATCATGTAATTTAGAAATTGCTTCTTCACGAGTTTCACCATGAGCAATGACTTTCGCAATCATTGGATCATAGAAAGGTGTAATCGTTACTTGATTCTCTAAAAAGTGATCAATACGAACATTCGTTGGCAGCGTTAAATTTGTAATTTTCCCAGGTGATGGGAAGAAAGTTTTCGGATCTTCTGCATAAATACGTGCCTCAATGGCATGACCACTACGTTTTACATCATCTTGTGTAAACGATAATTTCTCACCACATGCAATTAGAAGTTGTTGTTCTACAAGATCTAAACCAGTAATTTCTTCTGTAACTGGATGCTCTACTTGTAATCTCGTATTCATTTCTAAGAAATAGAAGTTTTTCTGATCATCAACTAGAAACTCAACTGTACCAGCATTTGTATATCCTAGTGCTTTGGCAGCTTGTACAGCAACTTCGCCCATCGCTTTTCGCGTACCTTCATCTAAAAATGGTGAAGGTGCTTCTTCAATTACTTTCTGATTTCGGCGCTGCACGGAACATTCACGCTCCCATAAATACACTGTGTTACCATGTGTATCTGCTAAAAGTTGAATTTCAATATGGTGTGCATCTGCAATATAGCGCTCTAAATACATTTCTCCGTTACCGAAGAAGTTTTGCGCTCTTGTTTTATTACTTTCAAATGCTTTGGTGAGCGTTTGCTCAGTTTCCATCAACTGCATTCCAATGCCTCCGCCGCCTGCGGATGCCTTCAACATTAATGGATAACCAATTTGTTTTGCAATTTCAATTGCTTCTTCAGCAGTTTCAATATTTGTAGTAATACCTGGAACTACTGGGACATCTGCAGCTTGCATTGCAATACGAGATTCGATTTTACTTCCCATCTTCGTAATGATTTCTTCTGATGGACCGATAAATACAATCCCTTCTTCTCTACAGCGAACCGGAAATGAAGGATTCTCTGATAATAATCCATATCCCGGATGAATTGCTTCAGCGTTTGTCTTCTTAGCTATTTCAATAATTTTTTCAAGGTTTAAATAGCTTTCTTGGACACGCGGTCCACCTACTAAGTAAGCTTCATTTGCCATTTTTACATGAAGGGCATTTTCATCTGCCTCAGAATAAATAGCAACAGTGCGAATGCCAAGTTTTTGACAAGTTTTTATAATACGAACTGCGATTTCCCCGCGATTAGCAATTAATATTTTTTGAAACATAGTGATTCCTCCCTTTTATCTACATCCTAAATGTCTAGCAATTACGAGACGTTGAATTTCAGAAGTTCCTTCACCAATTTCTAATAGTTTTGCATCACGAATATGTCGTTCCACTTCATATTCACGCATATAGCCATATCCACCGTGAATTTGTACTGCTTGATTTGCAATACGGCTTGCTGCTTCAGATGCGAAAAGTTTTGCCATAGCCGCTTCTTTACCAAAAGGTTTATCGTTATCTTTTAACCAAGCTGCTTTATGTACTAAATTACGTGCTAGCTCTACTTCAGTCGCCATATCAGCTAATTTAAATTGAATCGCTTGGAAATTAGAGATTGACTTTCCAAATTGTTGACGTTCTTTCGCATATTGCAGTGCACGTTCAAATGCCGATTGTGCAATACCTACTGCTAATGCTGCGATTGAAATACGTCCTCCATCAAGTGTATATAAGAATTGTTTAAATCCTTTATTTACATCACCAAGAATATTTTCTTTCGGTACACGTACACCATCAAGTACGATTTCACATGTATTAGAAGCACGAACACCCATTTTATCGTAAGGACTTGAGATCGTTAATCCTTCACTTGTAGTCGGTACAATAAATGCCGAAATACGTTTTCTACCATTGTCTTCAACACCGTTGACAGCGGTTACAATAATTGTATTTGCATACTCTGCATTTGTGATCCAACACTTTTCACCGCTAATAACATACTCGTCTCCATCTAATACAGCTTTCGTTTGTGTACCACCTGCATCAGATCCAGCGTTCGGCTCAGTTAATCCGAAAGCACCTAACGTTTTACCTGACGCCATTGGAACTAAATATTTCTGTTTTTGTTCTTCTGTACCGAAATAATAAATTGGTGAAGCACCTAATGAAATTGTTGCAGCGTAACTTAATCCCGTCCCACCACAAGCACGACCAATTTCTTCAACTGCTAACGCGTACGATACAGTATCGCCACCTGAACCTCCATACTCTTCAGGGAATGGGATGCCTAATAATCCTAGTTCACCCATTTTTTGAAATGTTTCATATGGAAATTCCGCAGTTTTATCATAATACACAGCTTTCGGTGCGATTTCCTTTTCAGCAAAGTCACGTACCATTTCTTTAATCATTTGTTTTTCGCGAGTTAGAGTAAATTCCATTCCGCTACACACCCCTTATCGAATATTGAGTTTCGACAGCGTGCGAGTTTCTACTACAAACGTTACTACTTAAAGACAAGAATATTAGTTAGATAATTGTTATAATTCTGTCATAATCTAATTTTAAAACAGATTCTGTACTAATGCACAAAAAAATTCCTACATTGTTCTACAACAACATAGGAGTTTTCTTGTCGAAATATGTAATTTGTTGTTTAATAATCTCTACCTTTACCCGAATCTGAAATCTCTACTAAAGCTTCAGGGTATGGTTCGAAATATGTTTGTCGTAATAAATACTTTTCATCAAATCGAAGAGCCCATGATTTTAAAATTGCAAGTATACTACTAAGCGGGCTTTTCTTTTCTTTATATTTTTGTATCAGATCTAAAAAATGATCTTTTTCTTGTTTTTTCAATTTTGTTTTAAAATATCCAAAAATATGCTCACATACATTTACATTCGATGTATAGCGGGGTGTGCGCATAAATAATTCATATAAAGTTTTCTCATAATTTTCAAATACCACTTCAATCTTTTCATTTTTGTGATTTGCAATTATTCGTCCCAATTCCTTTTGTTTTACCTGATTATATGCCATAAATAAATATTTATTATCAGACTGAAACGATACAAGATCTTTTATATTTTTATTATGTTTGATCATTTTGTAAGATGCGATTGTAAATAACCTTGTAAAGAAATGTTCTCTAATAATAAAATTCGACAATCTACCTTCTTCTTCAATTGGAAGATGTGAAAATTTTTTTATTACTGCTCCGCCAAATAAGCCTGATCCCTTTCCTTTTGCTGGCGCTTTTTCAAAACCAGAATAAATTTTTACATCACGGGTACCACAACTTGGCGAACGATTCTTTAAAATAAAACCATCCACATCAGGTATCGTTTGTAAAAAGTCATTTGAAAATTGCTCCATTTTTTTAGTTACATCTTCCCGCGTCGACGGCTGTACAAGTCTATTCACACCATTTTCTTCTACAATTCGTATCGTTTCACGAGGAGTGCCCAATCCGATCTCGACTTCTGGACAAACAGGTATAAATGTAACAAATGGCTGCAAATTTCGTATTGTTACATCTGGAATCATCTCTCCATTATAACGACAAGCATCAAATTCTAAACATTTACTCACAACAATTGTTGGTTTTGCAAATTGTCGCATTTCATTACCTCCTTTGTACTAGTCCGTACTATATAAATTGTACTAAGTTTAGTATCGTAATCAAAGTTTGTTTTATTTAATATTTTAATGCACATATTCAATGCCCTTTTAACAGTTATTTAGCTCTACGACGTAAAGATGTTCGCTTTAAAATCATGGTTTGATACTATCACAAATGAATAATGCACAAAAGAGTTGGAGAATGTAATACGTAAGAAAGGAGGGGAAATTTATGAAGAAAAAATTATCATCTATTTTAAGTGTTTTAGCACTATCTATTATGTTTTTAGGTACATCTGCCCAAGCTGAATACGATGGAAATCATATGAATAGAGTTAATAACACTGATATTTCAACTCGAGTTAATGACAATAACTTAGACAGAGTTAATAATGATGTGAGAACTCGAAATGTAAATACGACAAATGATTTAAATGATAATCGTGATAGAAATAATAATTGGGCTTGGCTCGGTTTATTAGGACTAGCAGGATTATTAGGTCTTAGAAGAAGAGACAAAGAAGTACGTTAATCTAGACTGTTTTTCGTAAACAAGTACTTATTTATCAAAAATATAACAAATATAAATCGCCTTTTTAAAGGCGATTTATATTTTGCTTAAATGTAACATATGTAATTCATACTTCAACGATTAATTTCGTGGCGTTAATCCATACAATATAAATTGAATCGTATTTTCAATTTCCACTTCATCATTCCATTTTTCTTCTGGCAATAATAAAAATCTTGTTAATAATAAACCTAATACAGCTGATAAAGTAAGTCTTAATACTGAAGATGGCGGCATTTCAATAATTTCCCCGTCTTCTTGAAACTTTACAATCAACTTTTTAAAATGTGAAAATAACTCTGTTTCTACTAAATGTTGAATTTCATTTTTTAATTCTGGCTGAAATGGCACTTCTTGAATTAATATTTTTATCATGGGAAAATGCTTTTTTGCAAATTCAAATCTATTATGAATCACAACTCTTAGAAGCCCTTCGTATGATTCATACTCCGATTTAAATATTTCCTTTGCGAAGGCTTGTACGAAAAATGGTGCAGCAAACTTTGTTAATGTCGGCATGACGACTGCTAACAATAAATCTTTTTTCGTTTTATAGTAGCGGAAGATTGTTCCTTCCGCTACACCAGCACGCTTTGCAATTTCACTTGTTGAAGTTGAAGCATATCCTTTTTCGCCAAACATATCAACAGCTGCCTCTAATATACGCATTTGACGTTCATTTCGTTTATCCGTATTTGTTGCGGCAATTAATTCTTCCAGCCAATCCTTCTTCATCTATAATGCCCCTTTGTATCATCATTATATTTTCCGATGTTTCTTTAATGCAAATACATTCCCTATTGCAAATAATAGAGAAAAAAGTAGTAATACAGTTAGATCTAATGCAATCTCTGTAAATCCTTGATTTCGAATCATCACTTGTCTCATTGCGTCAGCTCCATATGTGAGCGGAAATAAATTCCCTAACATTTGTAGCCACTTATTCATAGATTCAATTGGAAACAATCCAGAAAAGAAAATTTGTGGCACAATGACAAGCGGTATAAATTGAATCATTTGAAATTCATTATTTGCGTATGCTGATAAAAACGTCCCTAAAGTTAGTGCTGTTAAAGAAAGCATACATGTAATAAGTAGCGTTAGCCATATGGAGCCAGCTACATACAAGTCTAAAATATAAACTGAAAAATTCACGATTATAATTGATTGTATAAATGCAAAGATTCCAAAACCAATAATATATCCTACAACTATTTCCCATCTTCTCACTGGAGTGGACAATAACCTCTCTAATGTACCACTTAAACGTTCTCTAACAAAGGAAACTCCAGACAATATAAATACAAAGAAAAATGTAAAGAAACCAATCAATACGGGACCAAGCCCATCAAACATTGTAAAGTCTTTAGAGCCATGTAAGTAATTTACTTCAGGCTTCATAATTGATACATCATTCTTTTCTGAACTCTTTTGTAAAACTTGAAGTACAGCACGATTTTTTGATGAATCACTTCCTTCTAATAAAAGATTCATTTTCCCATTCTCTAAATAAATTACTGCATCTACCTTTTGCTGTTCTAACTCTGAAATTGCTTTCTCTTTGCCGTATTCATAAATTGAGGCTTCTTGAGTTTTCATTGTTTTTACAATAGGAGCAGGCACATCAACTACAGCGATATGCGGTACATAGTCTTTTTGTGTAAACACAAGCGACAGTAACCAAAGTAATAACATTGGTGCTCCAAACATCATCGCTAACGAACGTTTATCTCGAAAAAATTGGCGAATAATACGAATGATTACACCAGTAACTCTCATGATAGGGCCACCTCTTCCAACAAAAAGACATCTTCAATCCGTCCTGATGATACCCGTTTTTTCAATTCTTCAGGTGTTCCAGTCGCAACTAGCTTTCCTTCTCTAATTAATCCTAAGCGTTCACAAAATTCAGCTTCGTCCATAATGTGTGTCGTTACAATAATAGTTGTGCCTTTCTTTTTCAAATCATAAAATTTTTCCCAGATTGTTTTTCTAAGAAGTGGATCTATCCCCACTGTTGGCTCATCTAAAATTAATATTTCAGGTTCATGAAGGAGTGCTATCGCTAATGATAAACGCTTCTTCATCCCGCCTGAAAAATGCTGTACTTGCTTTCTCATATGTTGTGATAATTGTACAAGATCAAAAACCTCTTGTATTCTTTCTTTTTTATGTTTTCCCCTTAATCCATACATCGTTGCAATAAAATCTGCATTTTCATATGCTGATAGTTCTTCATATAATGCATCAGCCTGAGCCATATAACCAATTCTTTTCATTTCATTTAAATTAGGCATGTTCGTGTTGTATACAAGCACTTCACCTTTCGTCGCCTCATTAATACCTGCAATCAATTTAATAAGAGTCGTTTTCCCTGAACCTGAAGGCCCAACTAAACCAAATATCTCTGCTTTTTCAACTTGCAATGAAAGATTGTGTAAAATTTCTTTTTTCCAAAAACTTTTTGACACGGTTCGTAAAATAATGGCAGGTTGCTGCACGTATTCTTCCTCCTTTTCAAAAATGAGTGAGTACTCACTTTTATTTTACTCTTGCGTAATTATATGTCAAACTTCATTGATTAGTATGTATTTTCAATCATAAACAATGAAACAGAGTCGACATTAGAATTTCATTTCTTAAAGTCGACTCTGTTTCATTTAAATTATATATTTCATTTTACGTTTTTAAATTCATATATTTTCTAATTCTAGCAACATCTAAAGAATATTCGATAACTAATTGCTGTAACGGTAAAATAACTGTATCAGGATATAAATGTGCATATTGTAATGTTTCTGCATATTTTTCTAACCTTTTTTCTAAATACTTTATAATTTGATCAGGATGGCTTACTAATAAACATTTACAATAATAATGTATTTGTTCCTCAATCGCCGTATACTCTTCAATTTCATATTCTTTATGCATGTGTACACCCCTTTAAGTTTTTTACTGAATTGCTTATCACACTTTTCACTCGACTAATTTTTAATTTTTTTGATTATTTACACTATAACAAACTCTCCGGGTCAAATTTTGTTACTTTATGTAACGTAGAAAATTTTTAACAAAACTGTAATGTTAACTTGTATAAAATGCATATGGCCTATTTTTTCTGTACAAAAAATCGTACAGTTCAATTTAACTGTACGACTACAAGTTCTGGCCTATTAAAAATTCTTTGCGGAATGATCCTATTGCCTAATCCTCTACTTACTACCATAGACGTATTTTATTTTTCATATAAACCGGTTGTATATTTAGGTAAAACACCTTGATTTGGAGCCACTAATTTGCTGATAAATGGTAACCTAAATTGTCCACCATGAGCGTGTCCTGATAAAACTATATCTATTTGCTCATCAGCATAATTCTGAATAAATTCAGGTCTATAGAATAAATCATCTATTTCTCCTATTTTAATACACTATCTAACTGTGTTGCTCCTATATATAGATATACTCCTATGTAATCCGCAATTTTCCTTATCGGATAAATTAATAAAAATTATTTCCCTACACATTGCGATTACATGTTATATAAGGAAGCTCTTCCTTTTTCCATGCAAGAAATCCTCCCTTTAAATTCACTACTTCCTTTATACCTGCTCTTTGTAAAATACTAGCTGCTATAGCGGAACGCAATCCGGTTCGACATTGTAAAACTATTGGGCAATCTTTCGATATACAATCTAGCTGCTTAAATAGATTTCCTAAAGGGATATGTATTGCATCATGAAGATGTCCTTCCTCCCACTCTTTTTTACTACGCACGTCGATTACCTTAACACTTCCACCTTTTATATGCGGATATAATTCGATTGATGTGTCTTCTTTGTAACTTTCTAATCTATTAAATCTTTGTATTACCTTTACAGGTACAAAAGCAATAATATTATCTAGCCCAATAGATTCAAAGTCTCTAATAACTTCCTCCACTCTAACCTTTTCCTCATCTAGAATGATTAAAGTTTCTGTTTTATAATCTAGTAACCATCCACACCAAGTTGTAAAGGAATTGTTATAAGGTATGTTAATTGATTTCTCGATGTGACCAGAAGCAAAACTCTCTACATCCCTTATATCAACTATTTGCTGAACGCTTGTCATAACTTCTTGAAGTTTTTCTACTGTATCAATAGCAATAACTTCTCTCTTCTTACGAATTGGAGGACCAGATTTATTTAAATTCTTCATTAATGAAAAATACTTTGGAGGCTCTGGTTGTCCCCTCAATAAAGTCGATACAAAATCACTTTCTTCATTACACTGAAATGCCCAATTGAACATCTTTTCATAACCTAATGTAGAAGTTGGAATTGCTCCTAATGCTTTTCCACATGCGCTTCCTGCACCATGTGATGGCCATATTTGCAAATAATCAGGGAGTATTTTTATTTTTTGTATAGAATTAAATAATTGTTTCGCTCCTATTTTTGCAGTATTTTTCATACCTACAGCAGTTTCTAATAAATCCGGTCTTCCTATATCTCCTACAAATATAAAATCACCTGTGAATATTCCCATTGGCTTTTCATTCGTATAATTATTTTGACTTGTATCCGTTACTAAAAAAGAAATACTTTCAGGCGTATGCCCTGGGGTGTGAATTACATTAAATTTTATATGACCTATTTTAAACTCTGTGCCTTCTCTAACCAATTTGTATCGACCTTCGTTAAGATATTGATATTTCCAATCACAATCTCCTTCATCAGATACATATAACTTTGCATGATAAAGATTAGAAAGTTCTCTAGACCCAGAAAGAAAATCTGCATGAATGTGAGTTTCAGCCGCAGCAATTACTTCCATTCCCTCTTTCTTAGCAAATTCTATATATTGTTCTATATAGCGACCTGGATCAATTACAATTGCTACGCCTTCCTTCTGACAACCGACCAAATAGGAAGCATGTGCTAATTTTTCATCATAAAAATATTTTAAAAGCATAGCTATTCCCTCCAAATAGTTATTTCAAAGTACTTTTCAATTTGTATAACTGCTTTCTATCTTCTCCTATAGCATCCCTTTCAACATAAAATTCCAATACATATAGGGCAACATATATCTTTTAAGTAAAAACATACTATATCGTTCTTTCGCTTGATTAAACGGAAATGTTTCTTGAGGCTCATGTTCATAGTTAAATTCAGCGAGTATAAGACTTTTATAACCTGTAACAATCGGACAGGATGTATATCCATCATATTTAGCATGCAAGTCTCTTCCGTTAAGTACGTCCATAATATTTTGTTTTAAGACAGGTATTTGTTTTCGAATTGCCGCTCCAGTTTTAGAGGTGGGTAAATTGGTACAATCTCCAAGTCCGAAAATATTCTTATACTGTACATGCTGCAAAGTATACGGGCTTATATCTACCCACCCCTGAGAATCACTTATCTCACTCTCTTTAATAAAATTAGGTGGCCCCATTGGTGGAACAACATGGATCATACTGTATGGTACAGTTTCTCTTTTCAGTGTTTGCGTATCTTCAAAAATTGCTTCTCTTTTTTCGGCAATAATTTCTACTAAGTTTTTATTATAATTCGTTATAATTTGCTTTCTTTCTAGTACTTGTTCTAATGTATTAGCATAACGTGGAACCTGAAATATATTAGCGTTCGCCGTATAAAACATTACTTCACTTTTGTTTCTTACACCGCTATTACAAAAATACTCTTCTGCTAAATACATAATCTTTTGTGGAGCACCACCGCATTTAATAGGAGTGTTTGGGTGGGTAAAAACTGCATTTCCTCCTTTAAATTTTTCAATTTCTCTCCAAGTAGAATCAACATATTTATAAGAGTAATTGCTACAAACCCCATTAGTCCCAATAGACTCCTTCAAGCCTTTAATACCATCCCAATTTATTTGTATACCGGCTGCTACAATAAGAATTTCATACTCAAGCAGCAGTCCATCATCTAAAAGTAGCTTATTTTCTTCCGGAAACAACTTAACGACACTTTTAGGAATCCACGTTGCACCTTTTGGAATAAGCACTTCTTGATCACGCATCGTACTTTCCTTTGAAACAATTCCTCCCCCTACTAAACTCCATAGTGGTTGGAAATAATGTTTTTTTGATGGATCAATAATTGCTATATCTTCTTTCAATAGGGGTACATTTCGTAACAAATGTGCAGTAGAAGATACTCCTGCCGTCCCAGCACCAATTACAATAATTTTATAACTATCTCTGGTCTTCATTATCCTCTTCCCATCTAAATTTGATTTTTAAAACAACTAATTCGCAGCCGTATTTTCATTGTATTAACTTATTATAAGTTAAAAACACCACCCTTTTATCTGACTTAAATGAAAATTTCGTTAACTTTACCATCAATTTTACTTTATGCGTAAATCCCCTATGCTACTTCCATCTTTTATATTTTTCAATCTTAGCCTTTATTCAATCTTACTTTTATTTAATCAGATAGAGGAATTGTTAGTTAAATACGGGAGGTTTTTATAACGCGCTAGGTATTCATGTGAAAAAATTACTAATTACATGGAAATTAGCTCCGACTCATATTTAATTGAGTGAAATTATTGAGGTTACCGAAGATAATATATGCTGATGTTGAAAAAGGAGCACCTAACATTGTTCCCGCAGCAAGCAATGTAATAACTGTTTTTTTTATTCGTTTTCCCCCTTCAATATGAGTAATTTAAAAGATATAGTTGCAAAATTTAACATACAATTATTTTTGGGTTTTTTATATAAATATAAATAATCGCATATTATTCATATATTATTTTATTAAGATGTAAATCACTTATAAGGGTACTAACCCATCGCTATCAAGCTATGCTCATACAACGTCAATTAGAGTAGAGGCTGTTTTCTTTTCGTATCGATGAGATTTTTCCCCCGTTTTGCTGTAGGAGGTTGAACAGGCGAATTAGAATCTTTGATAACTCTTGGGTATCTTTCTGTATAGCTTGGAAAAGAAGAAAAAATTAAACTTTAATCATATATATGGCATTATATTCACCCAGTTCTCTTTTCTTTTTAAATTAAGAAGTAATCGCCCTATTTGAAACATGGTAGAAGAACAAAGTAAAATAGCTGTCAGTTGTCCATACACATAAAGCGATTAAATCTTTTGCTTGGTATTTACTGGTTCATTGAAAAAACTAACATCTCTAGCAAGGTCCAGTAAGGCATTTGGAGAAAAAAACTTGAATTTCTTGAGCAAATAGTTGTAATTCGTCAAACACAGAAACAGACACAAAAAACGCCATCCTTTCCTATGATTTAAAGAAAGAACAGCGTTTTTTTAATTTTATGGAGAACTAATTATTTCTTTTTTTATAATAAGAAAGGAGATTTATTATCATATTAATTAAACATATAAAGATAAGTGAGTACTTAAAAATAGTACTTTTATAGTTTCCAAAAAACAAAAATAGTATAGCTAATAGTGATATTGTGCTAATAATTAAATGATACATATATTGAGACTGTTTCTTCATTAATCACTCCTATTATTCGTTTAACATATATAAATTATATATTATTATAGAGAAGATTAAAATAAATAAAATATGCCTATTGCATATCTAATAGCAAGATACCACTGCATACCTCATTAACTAAAAAATAACCTGACCTTTCAAAGAAGTTTCTCTTCTCCCTCCTCTCCTGCGAGACCATATTTTTTCATTGAAATTTTCCATATCTTATTTGATTTATTTATTCTGTAACACCGGATTGGGTTACTTTTACATCAGCTGTTACACGAAAACGTAAATGTTTATAGGATTCTTCCCATTCTTGACTGTTCCATTTTCTTACGTGAGTTCTACCGAGCTTTCTAAGTCCTATAGGATCTGTGCCTTTTTTAATAAATCTCTTTATCAATGTAGTTGCTTTTTTTTCTATTTCTGTTTCCATAATTTTTTCTAATTTTTTTATTTCTTTAGGATTATCTAGATTTTTGGTTTTGGTAAATTCTTGAATTTCAGCTTTAACTTGAATATGAGCATTTACGAATGGATGCTTACTATTCCCCTCCATCTTATATTTTGTTCTAGCTTTTATATTCTCTATCGTGGCGTAAGTATTTGAAGAACTAGGTAGTTTGAATTGGTATGTACCTTGTTTAAATTTATCTGTCAACAATTTAAATACAAATAAATCTTTAGGGTTCACTTTATCAACCATTTTACATCTTTTAAAAAGTGCTATTCCATTTAACTCCAACACGTTTCCTTTTTTAGATATCATTGGCAAATAGGAATCCCTCGCATCATCATCAAGTTGATTTAAAAACATAAAAAAGTTTGTTTTTGGTTGCGTCCCATTGTTCATATTTTGCTCCAGTAAAGAGGATAGATAGGAAGCAATTTCTTTTTCTTTAGAATAGTTCCCTTTTAATAGTGATTCCCCTTTTACATTTGTAATTGCTAAATAAATTGCATTTCCTACACTAGGATTTCGGTTCAAAGTCTCTAAAATTTCCTGCATTCCCTTTTCAATTATTTTTTCATTAAATATAATAACACGCAATTGACCCAACTCTAGAGGTCCAGAAGATTTTTCGGATGCCCTTGCAAGAACTTCTCTACCAGTCTGTCCTGATGCTGAATAGATTTTTGTTTCACCTTCTCCGCCTCCTTTATAAGCTGAAATCGCAAAGGTTCCTTTTAGCTTACCTTCTGCTTCAGTATCATATGCCGCAACTTGAACTAAATCAATGTCATCCACAATTTTTGTTTTAGCACAACCTATTAAGAAGACACTTAATATAAGGAAAAGTATCCATCTCTTCATGTTTATCTCCTTAACTTTATTTTGGCGGTTTGAATTAGCCATAGTACAGGTAGGTATACATATATATATACAAAGCCAATTTGACCTGTCCAAGTATTTAATAAGTTAATTTTATTACGGTTATTCAAGAAAAATGATAAAACAAAGATGAATACGATGATAACTGGCAATACATATTTTTGCTTTATTCCCAGTGCCTCTTTTATACCACGACTTACTCCCCATAATGTAAAGGAAACATTAGGTAATATAAAAAAAGCCCAAACAGAAACAATAATGTATTCAAACCGCTCTATAAAGGGAAATTGTATAATTTTAATCATGCTTAAATATGCCCATATCGCGTTCGCGAGTTGTTTTTCACTAAAAAACGCAAGAGTTAAAATCATAAGGTATGTGTAGACAATAGTCGTTACTAAATTTGCATAGTGTGCATATTTTTGAGACTTTTTTGCCTTTCTAATAAATGGGTAGTACAACAATAACATTTCAAATCCAAAAAAACTAAACATATTTCCTTTCATTCCTTTCATAATTTCTAGGAATGAATGTTGTGCAATTGGAAATAAATTCCGGAAATCTGCATACTGCAAAGGATAAAAAAATGTAAAGATTAGAATGCTTGGGATAACGATTCCAAAGAAGCCAATTCCGACAACTACACGAAACCCTCCAGTCACAATGTAATAACATAAGCCTAAAAAAGCCCCCGCTATAACCCAAGATGAAATTGAAGGAAACATCCAAACATGTACTACTTCGATATAAGTATGTAGTGTTGTTGCACCTAACAATACAATATAGGATAAAAAAATGAAGTTGAACAATCCACCAACCCATTTTCCAAATACGTTTTGATTGATTGCAATGATGTCTCCATTACCCTGATTTAAAATCTGATATATAATCCAAATCATAAGATTAACAGATATTCCAAAAAGTAGCGTGCTAATCCACGCATCATTTCCAACTAACTTTGCACCAATCCTTTCAAAACCAAGCATACCAACCCCCATCTGTATAGTAATAATCGAAAAAAACACCATATATGGAGATACTTGATACTCAATCGGGATCTGTTTCATAATGCTCCTCCATGCTAAATTCAATCATCAAAATCATTTCGTGATAAGATTTTATTTTTCTCTACCTCTTCTGGATTAAAACGAAAACGCTGTTTAGATCTTGAAAAAATCGGACGACGGAACATCGCTGAGATTGGCATACGTATAATGCTGTCTTTCCAATCTGTAGGGCGTGTAGGATAAAAAGGGAACAAATAAGGACGACTTAATGATTCTGTACGTAATAAGCGTGCTAAAAGGAAAGAACTTGTTAAAACAATTCCTAATAAGCCCAACAGGTGTGCAGCCATTATAAAAGGAAAACGAATTACTCGAATTGTATTACCAATTCTATATATTGGTGCTGTAAATGAACTAAGAGCTGAAAGTGCAACAATGATAATTAGTACATTACTTGTAAGACTTGCCTCAACCGATGCTTGGCCAATTACAATACCACCTACTATACCGACAGTTAAACCCACTTTAGTTGGTAAACGTGCCCCCGCTTCTCTCAGCAATTCAATCGTTATTTCTAAAAAAAGTGCTTCAATTAATGGAGGAAAAGGTACTTTACTTCTCGATATGATTAACGTTTCAAGAAGTTCTTTTGGAATAAGCTCGTAATGATATGTTAATATCGAAACATATAATGGAGTCGTTAAAACAGAAAACATAAAAGCAAAAAGCCTTAACAGTCGAAAAAAGGAGGCAATAATCCAAGGCATGGTGTAATCTTCTGTCGTAGAAAAAAAGTCAATTAATGTTGTTGGCAGGGTGATAGCATAAGGTGAGCCATCTACAAAAAGTGCAATTTTCCCTTCTGCCAATACAGCTGCTACACGGTCTGGACGTTCTGTATTCAAAAATTGAGGGAATATGGAATTAGGATTGTCAGCAATTAATTGAATCAAATAAGTACTATCTAAAACATGGTCTGTTTTTATTTGACTCACTCGTTTTATAATTTCTTGTAGATTTTGATCATTTACAATTCCCTCAATAAATACAATTGCAACGGTTGTGTTAGAGAGAGATCCTACCTTCAATTCCTTTATTTGTAAATAAGGTGTTGGAAGCTTTCTACGTACTAAATTTAAGTTTACATCTAAATCTTCAACAAATGCGATTTGTGGACCCACAATATTGTATTCAATTTCAGCTTTTGTAATATCTCTTTTTTCTTTCTTTGACACATTTATTAACAAGCCATTTAATTTATCTGTATCGAACTGAATAAGTATATAGCCGTTTAAAATACTATCCTGAATATCTTTCATTTGATTTGTTACTTTTGAATTTTCAAAGGGTAAGATAGACTGAATATCTTGTAACGAATCGAAGCTCCTCTCTTTTATATAAGTTAAAACCTCTTCATGAAATATATTTATATCGATTAATGTTCTAAAATATGAAATGACTATAGCGGAATTCTTTGAAGCGATCTCCAATGTTATAAAATCTTTAGATTTTTTCAACAATTTCATTAATTCCTGCAAAGATTTTATAGAGTGAATAGGTACTTTTTCATGTGGTTTCAATTGATAATACCCTTCCTTTCAAAAAGAAACTATATATAGTTTTTAGGAAATTTCTAATTTTAAAATTAGGGATAGTTATATGTAAATATGCTCATTGAAAATAATGCCTTTGGAAATAACTTAACCAAAAACAGTTAAAAAATGTACTTAAAGTAAAAATAAGGAATGATTATAAACGAAATTATGATGTGGATTAGACGGTATATCCAGCATTTCGGAAAGTTCAAGCCAGCCAAATGTCATTGCTCGAAGAAACTTTTTAAAACGATAGCCGAGACAGAAAAAAGAATCTTAATAGGGTTCACTGTACATGCCAATCAACTTAAGAATTCAGAATTAACACAAAACGGTAAGGTGAGCTTTTTTGTTACAAGTTAGCACAAAATTTCGTTTTGGGGGTGCTATAAAATTTTAGCTTGATGCAATGTGACGCTACCCCAAAATACAAAAATCTCTTTCAAAAAAAGAAAGGCGCCTATGCACCTTTCTTTTTTAATTCACTTGTACTCTCTTCAGCATCCACAATTCCTTCTGAATCACTTTAACGCATCATTGTACGGACCTAATTGCTTTTTAGAAAAGTAATGAATTGTCTCCTTACTTTTCAGTAACATATTTCCTTTAATAATTAAAAAATAGGTAGCTACTAGAAAATAGATTAGTCCTAATATCCAATCCAAATTTGTAGCTAAATTGTGTAAAAGAACATATCTCATATATGCATAACCAATTGGTACATGTAGTAATACAACCGCAACTAATCCTGGGTTGTATATTGTTTTAGCTTTTATATTCGCAAAAATACCATGCCATATGAATTGAAAAAATCCCATTAAAATAGGTCCCAACCCAAGCCATATAATATTTGGAAAGAAAACCGGAAGTAAATAAAAAACATACGCAATCAAAATATTTATTACCATAGCAGATTGCGTATTTAATGGATAGCGATCTGGTATATCACTTTTAAATATAACTACATTAAACAGACCAGCGAAATAACCTGGCCAACGATACTCTTCAAATTGATGCACTAAAATGGCTACAAAACTTAACGCTAACAGTACTTTTATTTCACTCATTTCTCCAAAATTCGCGACTAAACAACCTACGACAACAATTGCCATAGCTAACCCTACATCACACCAACGCTTTCTAAAGAAACTAATCATCTCTATCACCCACTATCTTAATTTTTATAAAAATAGCGTTCAAATAGGAAATCAATTTGTTTTTCTACAGGCAGTATTCTTATATCTGCCCCTGATTCAAGAATTAGCATCATTAATTCTGGGAGAAAAATGGATCCGAATATTTGCACTATCATCATCATTAAAATTTCCTGATCCGTTTCAATTGTTATTTCGCTTAAAATATTCTTCACTTTACTAAAACCGATCCTCTTCAAAAAATCACCATATTCGTATTGAGATGTAAATACCGTAGTTCCCATTGCAATAATTTTCCTAACTAACTCAGGGTATTGCCGAATTACTAGTACATAATCAAGTAAAAATATTTTTAATCTTTCTTTCGCTGGCACTTTAATATCATCTAAAATAGAAAAAGTGCCTTGAAAGCTAATTAATAAGACTTTAATTGTCTCACTTATCAACTTTTCTTTTGAGCCAAAATGGTAATTTACAAGCGCAATTTTTCTTATTGTTACACTTTCGAAGCCTTCGTCTTTAATGAACTCCAATGTTGTATTTACAGGATTTTTAACTTTATCAACCTTTTTAGGCATTGCAATTAAAATTAACTTTTTCACATTATAAAAAATTTTTCTATAAATTTTTTATATTTTCTACTTTTTTGGTACTTTCATTACTGTAAGTTGAAATTCCCCTTATTTTTAAAATAATACAACCTAGACCAAATGCAAAAAGAGAAAATATCCCAAAAGTAACAGTGATAGTATTTAATGATAGACTCCAGCTAATTAGGAAAGATACTAGTGCCCCCCCTAAACTGGCCGATGCAATAAATAAACTAGTCACTTGATCAATATTATTTTCCATAATACGGGAAGCTAAGATTAATGTTATTGGAAAAACCCCCGCTATGACTAAACCAATAATAAAGATGATAAACAAATACATACCTGTACCTCGAACAAAGGGAAATAGAGATAAAAGAATCACTAATGTAAAGCAACTAGATGTAATGTATGTCCAATAATTAAATTTATAGGCTAGCTTACCTACAAGTATTCTTCCTATAACTATTGCTATCCAAAAACAAGATATACTTACTGAACTGATTAATTCATTATTGGTAAGAATCATTATTGTAGATAAAAAATTTGCAAGATTAGTTTCTATGCCTGCATATAAGAATGCAAAAAGTGAAATAAAGAATATAACTTTAATCTTTTCACTTTTAAATTTAAGAGTGAATGAGGAAAGGGATGCTCCTCCCTTTTCATTTTTTTGAGGAGAAAAATTCAGAAATTTTGTACGTCCAAACATGTACCAAACAAATAGTGTAAAAATAAAGAATAGTAATATTCCATAAAGAATAAAATACCATTCATAAAATTTTATAATAAAATTAACTAGTAACGGAAACCCTAGTGCCCCAACCCCAAACCATACTTCGAGAATGCTAAATTTAGCAGCACTATTCCTTTCTGCTGAAATAATAAAGGAACCCACCGTAGTTTCTAACAAACCTGCTCCATAGCCTAATACAAAGCAAATAACGGCTAAATATGACCATTCTTTAATATATATAAAACCTCCTAGGACGATGGACATAACTAAAACACCTAATGTTATTGTTTTAAAATAATGATACTTTCTTACTAGTATGGGTGAACTTAGAACACCAAATAAAAAACCTGTAAATTGAAAAAATATTAAAACACCTAATTGATCAGGGGTTCTTCCGTAATACTGTATTAATGAAGGAATTAAACTACCGATACAAACATGTATGATCCCTACTATAAAATAAAACAAGCAACCATAGTAAAATATTAACCGCATCTTTTCTCAACTCCAATCCAAAATAAAAACAGGGATTTAAGTAAAATTTCTAAACCCCTGTTTTTACCATAAAACTAAATAGTTGCTACAGTTCGTTCTTTATTACTACTGCTTTTATCAAAAAACATATCCAATATAACTTGCGAACGAAATCCATCTTCAAATGTTGCTACAGACTTATTAGGACCACCTGCCGCAGCCTTAGCCCATTCTATTATTTCACTTCTAAAAGAATCAGACCATTCAAAAATCTCATTTTCTGGATCGATTAGCAACGGTAAAGGTAACGAGATTTCATGTTTTTCCAACCCATCAAAGAGTATATATTTATTTGGCTCTTTAGAAGAATACTTATATTCTTTCTTCGTACCTATTACCTCTATACTAAAACCACAATCGTCAAGAAATGAGCTTTTAGATGTTGTAATATTAACAAAAACCTTATTATTCAATTGGCCATAAACCTCAGCATAGTCATCAACAAAAACTGGTTTGCTTTCTTTTTCCTTAACGTTTGTTTTAATTTTAGTTCGAACAGTATCCTCTCTAAAATCACTCTCAAATAAAAACCATAATAAATCTATTAGATGAATTCCTAAATCTCCTAAGGCCCCACTAGTTCTATTACTTTGGGAATCATCTCGCCAAGTAAACGAAGTTCTCCTAAAAGCGCTATTCTTTTTAAAATGCAATCTTACCACTACTATTTCCCCTAATTCTTCATTTTGAATTAATTGTTTTAAAGCCTTAACATAAGATAGGTAGCGATAGTTAAACCCCATTGAAGCGACTAAATTAGTATTTTTCGCTATTGTCATCATGTACTTTGCTTCCTCACAAGAAATCGCCATAGGCTTTTCACATAAAACATGTTTGTTTTTTAATAATGCTTGAACAGCTTGAGATTTATGACAAAAATTCGGAGAAGATATTATTACCCCATCAACTACTTCTAGTAACTCTTCATAGCTATTAAAAACCTTCCCACCAAAATCCCCTACCAATTTATCGGCATTCTCAGAATTAACATCATACACTCCAACTAATTTACAACTATCAACAGTTGATAATGCTCTAGAATGAGCTCTTGCAATACTTCCTGCACCTATAATCCCAATATTCATTATATGAACATCCCCTTTTAATTAATAATGTGCTTTAGAGTATTTAAAATTCCAATCGAGTATTCACCTTGAGCTAGCATTGAGTGTGTTTTTTTGGCCTCTTCTGTTGCATTTTCTACTAAATAGCCATGCCTTACAGCTTGTAGCATTCTTAAATCATTCCCACTATCTCCAAAAGCTATTGCATTTGTTTTATCTAGTTCGTACTTGTCTAAAATAAATTTCACTATCTCATCTTTACCTGTTCCAAGTGGAATAAAATCTACATCATAGCAATTTTCTGGATCACCAGCTAATGGATTACATTTGTTAATATTAACTCCAACTTGGAATATTTCTCCGATTTCTTCTATCTTTTCTAAATTCTTTGTATCAATAAATTCATTTTGCTCTTCATAATAAAAATTAAATTTGTACTTAGAACTTCCTAATTGTGTCTGAGGTCTTAAAAAAATTTCATATTTTGATTCTAGCAATTTAAGAATTCTTTCAATCTTTGAAGAATCAAAACCACCCTCTATAATTCTTTCCTCCCAAATTTGATCATCAATAATAATCCCATTACTATCAAAGTACGTTATTTCTGTACCTAATCCACTCGCCACAAAATGAGGGAAATACTGAATACCACCCTTTTTCATTTTTTCAACAATTGATTCTAAACTACTGCCCGTTACCCAACCAATTACTAAATTCCCTTTACTTCCGTGTTCAAGCAAATACTTTTCTAACAATTTCATATTGCTTCTTTTAGAATCATCCATGTTATGAGGATAATAAGTTTCATCAAAATCACAGAATACTACATACTTAGGCTTTTTAACTTGTGGTAATCTTTCGAAATTTAAAGACTGTAAAACTTCATTACTTATTGACATTGAATAATCCCTCCAAAACGAAATTTTGCTCTTCTAACATCATATTTGGATGTAAAGGTAGATGTAATATTTCTTTATGAACTTGCTCTGTATTTAACAGATTATTCTGCAGATCATTTTCCTTTACCCACTTGGTATTTTGTCTATGAGATAATACTGGATAATAAATATCTGTTTCAATGTTATACAATTGGTACAATTTATTTTTCAACTCGTCTCTTCTTCCATTTTCAATTCTAATCGGAAAAAGGTGCCAGACATTATCTTCTGTCATTGTAGGTAGCTTAATTAGTTCTCTATCTTCTAATTCTTTTAAATTACGTATATATCGTTGAGCTAAATACGCCCTTTTTAAATTGTTATATGATAAGTACTTAATTCTTTCCAAACCAATAGCTGCTTGCAAATTATCAATTTTAGAATTGAATCCAAAGTCTAATACCTTTTTATTTTTTTTATCAATTTCAAATCCATGATAACTATATTGATTGCAACGTATTGCAAGAGTTTCATTATCGGTAACTATCGCACCTGCCTTACCACATACACCAAAATTCTTATATGGGTTAAAACTAAGAACAATAATATCTCCATATTCTCCAAGATTTGAAGAACCAATAGCTTGACATGCATCTTCAATAACTCTTAATTGATATATATCCGCGATTTCACGAATTTTTCTCATTTCACACTGCTTACCATACAAATGTACAGGTAAAATGCATTTAGTTTTTTGGGTGATAGCTTCTTCTATTTTAAATGGATCAATACAAAAACTCTTCTGATCTATATCTACAAATATAGGTTTTGCTCCGACCGCTAACACAGCATTTTCAGTAGCAGCAAAACTATTAGCTGGCATAATTACTTCATCTCCCGGCTGAATACCAATAGATAATAACGACACCATAAGGGCATCTGTACCACTACTTGTTGCAATTACAAACTTTTTATTTAAATAACTTCCGATTACTTCTTCTAGCTTTTTTAAAAATGGTCCACTTGTAAATTGACCTGTCGGTAAAACATCTTTTAAAACTCCAATAATTTTTTCAACCTCATCTTGAGAAATCAACCGATTAACTGGCATAAATTCTATTTTCTGTATATTTTTTCTGCTATAATTGAAAATATCTTTTTCTATATCAATATCTATTTTCAATTTGTTTTCCCTAAATAATTTCTCTTTCATCTTGTGATTCGGTAATATATTACTAATTTCAAATTCTTTTTCTTTTGTTTCCCCCTGTAGGCACTTTAATAAAGCTAAATTGTCTTTACTATGTCCAGAAATTGTAGTAAGAGTTTTCACGTTAAATCACCTCTAAGAAATTATTTTGAAAATCATGAGTAGACTATATTTTATGTTATCGATTACATGTCAACATATTTTTTACGGAGGGTTTTTCTATGGTAACAATTAATGAAATAGCTAAATTATGTAATGTATCAAATGCTACGGTTTCAAGAGTTCTAAATAATCATCCTTATGTAAATTCAGAAAAACGTGAGAAAATAATAAAAGTAATGCAAGAATTCAACTATACTCCTAGTGCTATTGCTAGAAATCTTAGGATAAATAAGACACAAACCATTGCTCTATCAATTCCAAATATAGATCATCCCTTTTTCGGGAAATTAGCTAGAGAAATTTCTAAAGAATTATTAAAACACAATTACAAATTGCTAATTTATCAGACTTTTTATGAGAAAAAAATAGAGCTTGAATTACTTTCATTACTAAAGAATAAAGCTGTAGATGGTGTAATTCTCGCATCTCTAGAAAATAGTTGGGAAAATATAGAGCATTATTTAGCATATGGGCCCATAATACTTTGTAATGAATATGAGGAAAATGCACCTATTCCGATAATTTGCTACGATGAATTTGAAGCTGGATACAAAGCTGTTAAACATTTAATAAGCAAAGGTCATAAAAAAATTGGCTTTTGTTTTGATTCTCTTAATAGTCAAGCACAATTAAAACGCCAACAAGGTTATCTGCATGCCTTAAAAGAAAAACAATTACCATTCAATAAAAAATGGCTATTTGGAGATGCCATTACTATTAATGATGGGTTTAGAATTTTTGAGAAGCTAGATAAATTAAAAGATAAACCTACTGCATTATTTACAGGAAATGATCAAGTTGCTGCTGGAGTCATTAAAGGAGCTACTATTAAAGGATATTCTATTCCAACTGACTTAGCTGTTTGTGGTTATGATAATCAATTAATTTGTACAGTTACAACCCCAACAATTAGTACTATTGATATTCCAATTGTTGAACTGAGTAAACGTACCGTTAACGAGATACTACTATATATAAATACAGATGAATCTATTAAACGTAAAATTATTGAATACCCTACAAACTTAATTATTCGTGAATCTACATAATTAAATTAAAGTTTTTGCTTAAATTTATCTAATATATAAAAAGAGGACGTAAATAATAATGCGTCCTCTTTTTATATCAAATTAAAATAATCCATTAAAATGCTTTTCACATTAAAAAGAATCACTTTCCAAGTTCATATTTTATTACATAATGAATTGAGAGATTATCACTTAAGAGCCTTAACTATAACTTCAGTTGCCTCTGCAATAAGTTGATTATCATAGGTAGCCTCTTTCTCATCTTTACTAGATAAAATTGCGATGATAATGGGTGCTCTATTTGGTGGCCAAACGATCGCAATATCATTTCGTGTCCCGTAACTTCCTGCACCTGATTTATCTGCAACTACCCAGTCAGTTGGCACGCCTGCACGAATAAGTTTGTCTCCTGTAGCATTTCCTTTCATCCACTCTGTAAGAATTTTACGTTTTTCAGCTGGAAGTGCATTTCCGACCGTAAAAGCTTTAAGATTCGTAGCAATTGTTTTCGCTGTACTAGTGTCACGAATGTCTCCTGGAATAGCCTCGTTTAACTCTGTTTCAAAGCGATCAGACATAGTAACCCGATCACCCATCTGTCTAAGCGCTTTTTCATATCCTTTCGGTCCGCCTATTTGATGAAATAAAATGTTCCCTGCAGTATTATCACTGTAACGAACAGCAGCCTCCGCAATTTGTCCTATTGTCATTCCAGTATCTACATGTTTCTCTGTAACAGGTGAATAATCCACTAAGTCTTCTTTCTTATAAGTAATAACTTCATCTAATTTCTTAGTAGAGTTTTGTTGCAGTAATACCCCTGCCGCTAAAGCCTTGTAAGTTGATGCAAAGGCAAATCTTTCGTTAGGTCGATAAGAAATTTTTTGATTTGTACCAGTATCAATTGCATATACACCTAATCGAGCATCGAATTTTTTCTCAAGTTGAGAAAAGTCTTTATACGTCGCATGATTATTACGTTTAACTGGTTCTGTCTTTTCTTTTGCTTCAACTTGCAATGGCCCTCCTTTAAAAGCTTCTAAGCTTGTAAGACTTAAACCTAATATACCAACGCATATACCTATTTTTAGCATCCTCTTGTTTTTCAAAATCATCATTCCTTTCAAATTCTTAATACCTTTTTATACGTACACATAATAGACAATCACCGAAACAAATTTGTTCCATAAACTTAAAAAACTTTATAACTAGTATTAGAGTTATTAACAAAATAAGCGATAGCAACTATGATCGCCACTATCGCTTATTTCAAATCTCTTTTTTATACTTTTAAAAACTTTTATCTAAATAAAATCTCTTTCCGTAAGAAAAATGTACAAGTTTTACTAATTTTGATTAGAAACATCTGTATTAGTAGCTTCACCATGTATACGCTGCTTTTTCAAATCAAAGTATACATCTAAAACTTCTTTTCCAATTATAGAATTAATTCCACTTTTATCGTTATGAAGCCACGGAACTACTACTGAGAATGCTACTTCTGGATTATCATATGGAGCATATCCAACTAACGTTAAGTTGTAACATTCCATACGTTCTCCTTTTGCATTTCTACCAATTGGATCATCTCCACCATATACAGTTTGAGCTGTCCCTGTCTTTCCTGCTGGTTTATATGGCGCGTTTTTGAAATACTTCACGCCAGTTCCATCACCTTCTTGGAATCCCCATCTAAACCCTTCTTTTATTCGATCAATATGTTCTGTCTTCATATCAATCCGATTTAATACGACAGGCTCTATAGAGCGTATTACTTTGCCGATTTCATCTTCTTTTATTGACTGCTCTCGTATTTCTTGTACAATTTGAGGTTGCATTCTATATCCACCGTTAGCGATTGTTGAAATGTATTGCGCTAATTGCAACGGCGTATACGTATCATACTGCCCAATAGAAAAATCTAGTAAAAACCCAGGCTGACTATCTACTCTTCTAGTTTGGCCAATTATTTCATTCGGTAAATCAATTCCTGTTGGCACGCCTAATCCAAATTGTTTAAAATAATAGCGCATCGTATTAAATGCTTCTTGTTTTATATCCAACGAACCATTTGGTACATAATTAACTCCCGCAATTTTTAAAGCTGTCTGGAACATATATACATTCGAAGATACTTGTAGCGCTCGTAAATCATTAATATTACCAAATCCGGATACATTCCACGATTTCTTAGCTTGTGTACCTTTAAATTTCATCGGCGCATCATAAAATTGATCTCCTGGTTGTATTGCCCCTGTCTCATATCCAGTTAATAAAGTTGCACCTTTTACAGCTGATCCTAGTTCATACGAAGTTGTCATATTACCTAATGCCAAATCCTCGATTTCCATTTTCCCTTCTTTTTCTACAATCCTTTTGCCTGCCATTGATAAAATCTGTCCGTTATTCGGGTTCGTCATGACGACAAAAGCTCGGTCCAACAGTGGCTCTGAACTCTTAAAAGCTCTCAAATTTTTCTCTAAACTTTCTTCCACTTTCTTTTGTAATTCCATATCAATCGTTAATGTTAAACTATTACCACTTTTTCCTTTAGAGATTATTTCTGTGTTTAAAATGTTTCCTGATTTATCAGTAATGTTTTTCACTTCTTCTTTTGTACCATGTAACACATCTTCATATCGTTGTTCAATATAACTTTTTCCTACACGATCATTTCGGTTATATCCACGTACCAAATAAGAATCTAAGTTTTCTTTCGGTAATCCTTCTTCACTACTCGTAATATTACCTAACACGGAACGAAATAAATTACCATTTACATAATTACGTTCCCAATCAACTGTTGCATCTACTCCTGGAAACTCAGCAAGGTTTTCACTTATTCGTGCATACTCTTGATCTGTTACATCTTTTTTTATAATTTGTGGTGTCAGTTGATAACCTGCGCTCATTTTACTTTTAATAGCTAACACCTTTAAATCTTGTGCTGTTAATTCTGCCAATTCTACTTCTGTAACGCGACTTCGTCTTAAGTCTTCTATTTTTTTATCTAACTCTTTTCCCTCTACTCCCTTTTCTTTAAACTTTTCTATATCTTTTTTCGTAATCATTGTCTCCGCACGTTTCGTATTCAACTGCATCCAAAAATCTTTTTTATCGATATCTGTTAATTTATTTATTTCTTGTTCAGGCATTTCAAGTACTTTTGCCAAGTCTTTTGCTGTTTTTAAAATATCTTCACTCGTAATCCCCTTTACCCTTGTATACGTAATCGTACGAAGAGATTTATTATTAACAACTGTTTTCCCTTCTCGATCTAGTATTTGTCCACGCGGAACTGGAATGCTAGTTGTTGCATTTTGACTGCTTTCCACTTGATTCTTATAAGCCTCTCCCTCTACGATTTGTACTTTTCCTAGCTGCATAATAATAGCTGAAAATAATAAAAATATGCAAAGGAACATTATATTTAATCGAATAGATATATATGTCTTGTTCTTTCCTTTTTGTTCTTTCATAAATCCTCCATTTAATCCCTTATATGTTACATACTGATGACCGGTTATAAATATCGTTGCAACTTTTTTACTAAATCCTTGTAAACATCCTATCCTTTTCGCTTTGCCACGTAATTCATAACTCTCCCTTCCTGTTTTCTCTCTATTATTTGTCGCTCGCATTAGAAATGCTAAACTGTATAATGTCTCATATTAAACTTACACATAGACTTGCTAGTAAATTTTCATACTAATTGTTCCTTTCTTCATGCTGTAATACTTAATAGACAATCTAAATAATAAAGTTGTTCCACATTTACAAAAAAAATAATTAACTATAATATGGAATAGGCTATAAAGGGAGGGTTTTATGTTACATATAAAAATAAAAAAATGGATATATATAGCGGTTTTTTCTATTGTGAGTGTGATTTTAATAATTTTGTTTAACAGTAATTTCATTTCAATTACTATCGAAACTTCTTCAGCCGAAAGAGGACAAATACTTGATCAAAATGGTGTAATACTAGCTACAAATAAGAAAGTTAAGTCTTTATATTGCACTTTTAATGATGAAAAGCTATCGAAACAAGATACATCAAACACATTAGCTTTTTTCAATCAATTTTCAAGCGAGTTTCAACATGACATTTCTGCAAAAGACATAAAATTACACTTACAACAATCTTGTAAAAAGCAAACTATGAATGATATACCGTTATACTCTGACATAAATGAGAGTGAACTTACATTCATAAATAAGAACAAATCCAATAATGTAATAATTAAAGATGAAGTAATCCGGTATTATCCCAGGCATGAAATTGGTTCACAAGTAATTGGTTATGTAGAAAAAGACCTTAATTCAGAGCATATACCTGTTGGAAAAAGTGGGGTTGAGCTGCAATATGAAAATGATTTAAAAGGAAAACCGGGTAAAAATCTTATTTTTAAAATGAATAATAAAAAGTTCTTATGGAACATTCAAAAAGTACAAAAAGGAAAAGATATCCGGCTAGCTTTAGACTCTAAGTTGCAGCAAAAAACAGAGGAATCATTAAGATCTCAAATCAAGAAAATAACTGATGTTAATACTGGTTATGTTGTGGTAACCGATGTGAAAACTGGCGCAATTTTAACTATGGCCAACTCAGCAGTGTTTGATCCAAATACATTATATGAACAAGTATCATCTAAAAAAGAAAACATCAAATCACTTTCGCAAAATAAAGCAATTCAAAAATTAAAGTATGGTGAATCTTATGTAAATATGGCCTCAACTATAAAGCCACTTACTATTTTAATTGGATTAAACGAAAAGCTTTTTCAACCTGAAGATACTTATTTAGATAAAGGTACTTTTCAATATGATAATCAAAATAACATTACGAATGCACCTGGAACGCCAACAGGTGAGATTACACCGAGGCAGGCTATTATTAATTCATCTAACACATTTATGACAGCAAAAGTAGCTCTACCCTTATTCAACCAAAATAATGGGAATATAGAAAAAGTTGCACATATATGGACAGAGTATTTAAAGCAATTCGGCCTTCGTTCTAAAACTGGGATTGATTTACCCTTTGAAGAAGACGGACAATATGAATTTCATCCAACAAACAAGTTTGAAAATGGTATCTCCGCCTTATTAAATGCCTCTTGGGGAGGAAATGAAGTACACACTCCTCTTCAACTTGCTCAATATGCAGCAACTTTAGCAAGTAAAGGTGATAAATATAAACCTCAAATCGTAAGTGCTATTATTGATCAAAATGGTAAGGAAACAAAAAAGTTTAAACCAATTTTAGAAAGTTCAAATCGTTACCCTATGAAATTTTGGAGTGTCGTGCAAGGTGGGATGAGCCAAAATATAGAGGAAATTAAAAACTTGCCCTTCCATGTCGCAGGTAAAACAGGCATAACAGGTGCTCCGAATGAGCAAGAAAGAATGATAAACCATTCTCTTTTCATTGCATATGCTCCTACCGAAGATCCACAAATTGCCATTTCTGTCGTTATTCCTGGTAGTAATTCAGAAAAAAACATTGCTGCTCTCGTTACATCAGAAATTTTAGAGTCCTGGAATACTCTTCAAAAAGAGAATAAAAACAAAGAGGAAGGTTCATTAAAGTGAACCTTCCTCTTTTACCATATAGAATCTATATTTATTATTTTCCATTTGCCTTCATTATTCTTTTCGAACATAAATGAATATTTAATGTCAGTTAAAACATACTCTTTTTGTACATATCCAGTATTACCGTTAATTGTCGATATTTTTATATATCCATCATTCTGCACTTTTTCTGGAATCCAAGCTTTTACCATTTCATTAGATACTTCATATAATACTTGTGATTCTCGCTTTGGTTCAGCTAAAATTTTCGTTTTATTTCCAGTAACCGTTGCATATATAAAATGTGCTTGCTTTGGCTGGTTACTTTCTGTCAATCCACTTGGTACTTTGTATGATTGCTTTGTATCATTTGTAAACTCTCCCCCCATTGTAAGAGCAACTTGCAACTCATGAAAAATATCTTCATCAAATTTCAATTCATCCTTCTTATAACTCTTCCCTTTAAATAGAACTTCATCATTTAACGCTCTATACAAGTCATTTTCATTTTTTGAATTTGTACTTTGATATAATTCATTCATAAATTGTTTTAATGTTGGATCTTGAGCAGACTCATCTTTAGTTTTAGGCTTAATTTGAGTGCTACTTTGTACCGGTGATTTATTATCATCTAGCCAAGGTTGTTGAACGATAACAAATAACATTGTACAAACCAAAACAACTACAATAGGCAGTGCTTTTTTTCGAAAGGGTCTTTTATGTTTTACAAGATCCGATTCATTATTTTCATATATAGACTGCTTTATTTTAAAAATAAACTCTTCTTCATCTTTACGATTCTCCATTGGGCCTTTTTTTAATTGTTTATACGAGTCAGGATTTTGTTTATTGTTCATCACTACTACCCTCCCCTATTAATTTTGAAACCTTACTTCTCGCTCTGCTTAATCTAGATTTTACAGTTCCAATGGATACTCCTAGTGTTTCGGCCATTTCTTCATAAGATAATTCATATTTCGCGTCTAAAATTATTATTTCACGGTGTTTTTTAGGTAGTTTTAATACAACATCCCACACTTCATTCATTTCCTCTTGATTAAAAAATTCTTTTTCTGCCGATGGAGATTGCTTATCATCACTAAAAAATCCTACTAAAGATATCCTTTTAAAATAGGAGGATTTCAAATAGTTTATTGCCGTATTTCTTGTAATTTTTAATATCCACGTTTTAATAGATGACTCCTTTCGAAATGAATTCCAATTTTTAAATACCTTTATAAATACATCTTGCGTGATATCATCTGATAAGTGTGGATCTTTCGTAATAATAAATGAATAATTCCATACATCTTGCCAATAATCTTTTATAACATAGTCAAGCTCATCATGATTACATTTTTCAATAAACTTCTGCTCCATTTCCACACCTCGAACTTATTTGAATAAACATAAAACTACCCTCGCTTTTATTATGGTTTCAATATATAGACAAGATACAAGTTTCATTTGTTCCATTGTTTATCTTTTTTTGTTAAAAAAATCCTCCTGAGAATGTAAAGGTGTGCAATTACTTTCATAAAATAATCACCAATACATTCTCTTACATGACAGGCTCCTAAAAAGAAGTAAAGCATACAATGTTAAAAATACACTCGTAAAAATCTGATTATTATTTGTGAATTTCACGCAACACTCTACTTGTATCACCTATTTTTCTTAGAGCATACTTATTTGTATGCTCTATTTATGTTTTACTAAATAACTTATTTTTTTAGTTTAAAACTTGTCCATTTTAATTTGTTTCACTCTTCTATTTAATATCAGCAATGTCACCCTTTCAAAAATGAAAATTAAGATGAGGTATCAACTTTCTACACCCACAACAAAAAAGCATTCTCGATTAAGAAGAATGCTTTTTCGAAACTTAATTGTTCTTTGTATTGCTCACTTTATACCTTCGTGTTAAGCAAACAATGAATGTAGTAAAAGATTTCACCTTATAGTTACTTATTATTTCTGAAAAACATGTTTTACTTTTTCGCCTGGAACGTTACTCCCCCCTCTTCCTTTTACATCTTCGATCATCATGGTAACAATCATATCGGGCGCATTTGCATCAAAAGCTGCAAACCATCCAAGTTCTTTTCCGTCTGCTTCTTTCGACTCCTTCAGTTCTGCTGTACCGGTTTTACCAGCAAGAGTTATACCATCAACCTTAGCATTTCTCCCCGCGCCATCAGGGTCATTAATGACTTTTATTAATGCGCTCTTTAATATCTCTCGATTCTTTTTAGAAACCACATTTTCTTTCCAATTCCCCGCTACTTTTGCTTCTTTTAAAAGATGAGGCGACGGAATATTCCCTTCATTCACAATCGGTGCATATGTTAATGCTAAATGAAGTGGTGTCATTAATACTTGTCCTTGTCCATATCCCGTGTCTGCTAGTTGAATATCATTTTTTATCCCATCTCTTGCAATGATTGAAATAGGAAATTCGTATTCGATTGGTAATTTTTCATGAAATCCGTATTTCTTAAATTCATTTACATACTGATCTTTTCCCATTTTCAAAGCTTGTTGAGCAAAATAAATATTATCAGAGTATTTCATTGCCTTATCAAAATCAATTGGACTAGCTTCCTTCACACGTGTTACATAATAATTTCCCCAAGATGAATCTTTTGTCCACTTTAATCCTTGAATTTTAAATTCTTCCTTAGGGTTTATAGTGTTTGTTTCCAAGCCAATTGCACCAGTAATCGTTTTAAATACGGAACCTGGTACAAATGCTTGTGTGAAACGATTCATCATTGGTAGTTTCGAGTCGTTATTCCATGCTTCTCGTTGGGCTTTTGATGCTCCTCTAACTATTGTATTTGGATTATAAGCAGGGCTACTGACAAGTGCAATAGTTTCACCCGTTTTAGGATTGACCGCTGCACTAGATCCTGCTTCATTTTTCATCTCATTAAAGATTTTTTCTTGAATTGCAGCATCAATTGTTAACGTAACATTTTCCCCTGCTTTCGCTTCTTTTTTTGCTACGTTTTTAATCTCTTTCCCACTCTCATCTTCTATAAATACGCGTCCACCTTTTTCGCCACGCAATTTATTCTCTAATACTTTCTCTAAACCTGTCTTACCTATTAAATCATCAGCTTGATAACCTTTTTTTTGAAGCGATTTTAACTCCTCTGCATTCACCTTTCCTATATAACCAGTTAAGTGTGCCGCCGCTTCTCCTAATGAATACGTCCGAATATTTACTGGGCGAGATGAAACTCCTTCTAATTCAATATAATCATTCTGTCTAGTTCCCTCTTTTAAAATACCAATTGGTACAAAGGAGTCTGGTTTTATCCATTTCGCTGTAAGCTTCTGATCGACCTCTTCTATAGACATATCAAGTAATTGTGCTACTGTTTCTTTTGTTTGAGCCGCCATTTCGCCTAGTTTCTCTGGAATAATTCCAACCTCAGTCGCTTTACCATTCGTTGCAAGACCTTTCCCATTTCGATCATATATTTCTCCACGTTTTCCTTGTTCTATTTGCATACGTACTTTGTAATCTTTTTTCATACCTGGAAAAATGAAATCTGGTGTCCAATCTATTTTCCAAACATCTTTATCTTTCACAAGTTTTGCTTCATGGATAAATGAAACTTTTCCTCCATCCGTATCCATCTTAACTTCAAAAAGAAAAAGTTCTTTATCTTTAGCATTCTCTCCTTTCGTTTTAACTTTTAAATTCTTAACGCCAATACCTTCATAAATTTTTTGATATTTCTCTGTGAATTCCTTTTTAGAAATCGTTTTTTGGGCATGTTCTGATAAATGATCATACATATTTGCAAATTCTCTATCATTCCATAAATTTATATATTCTTCAAATGCTTGTTTTGGCGATTCGTTTTTATTACATCCTACCAATATAACTGCAAAACAAAAGAAAAGCAGCATCCATAATTTTTTCAATTCAATCTTCTCCCTTAGTTAAAAATGTTTATTCCTTTCTTGATCTATTAAATAAAAAATGTTGTAACGCTTAATAGACAGTGTAAGTAATGAAATTGTTCCACATTTATAAAAAAATTAATTTATGATTAACCTGTATTCGAAGCGGAAGATTTTAAGATTGTTACAAACAAAACAAGCGAATCTATTTAATACTATTATTTAAAATATCTTTTTACTTAGGTTCCCTGCTCTTATCCTTTTTGTAAATATTTAACACGAAAAAGAACCCTTATTTTAAGGGTTCTTCAACAAAAAATAACAAAGTGTATACAATAAAAAAGAATTACTTAAAGTTTAATTTATAGACGCTGTATATCTTCTATTTCGCATCAAAACCCCTGTTCTGTATGCGACTGGGGATCCGTTCACTCTAAAGCTTATTTAGAAGAGTCATGTACAGGTAAACTACTATGAATTAATTCAGCAACTTTTACATATCCTTTTGAGTTTGGATGAATTAAATCCGTAGACCAAAGTGAATTATCATTAACTAATGGATGTTTCCAAAAGTCAACATAATGAAGCTTATACTCACTACTCAGTGAAAGTATAACTTCATTTGCCTCTAATAATTGTTCTTTTAACATTTGTTTTTTTTCAGAAGAAAAAGGAAGCCGAACTGTAAAATCTGGAAGATTTGCTATAATAATATCCGCATCTGTTTTACTTAATGTATCTATCATAAATTCCATTTCGTTCTTATATTCTTGATGATTCCAACGTCCTTTTAAAACATCGTTTGCACCTGCAATTAGACTAACCAAATCTGGATTAAACGTTAATGCCTTTTCCAGTTGCTGTGAGCGTATTTCTTTAGTTACTAACCCACGCTTTGCAAAATTAGCATATTCTATACCGTTTACACAAAGTTGAGCAAAATGATCTACCCAGCTTTTTAATGCTATTCCCTCAACTTCATCCCCTATGCCCTCTGTAAAACTATCACCAATCGATACAAATCGCTTCCACATATGTAGTCCCCCTTTATTATTAACCATATCTATACTATACAATAGCTCACACCGTAATTGTTATTTCTAAGTAGTTTTCGATTTCAATTATATTCCACTTTATTTTATTTACATTTAGAATCCAAAATTGACCGATTCCTAAGTATACTTAGGAATCGGTCATATTCGTATATTTACTAATGAAATAAAATCTCTCTAGGAATTATACTTTTTTCAAAAATTGGTTGTTCTTTGTTTTGCCCAGTTAATACATTTCTTTTCGATTAAATGATACGAAATTATAGAAAAAAGTAGTGTCATTGCAATGCACAAAGTAAGAAGGAAAAAGATAGGTATCTTTGTATACAAAAGTTTAAATAGTACCATCATGATTGGAAAATGACACAAATAGATACTGTATGAAATTTCTCCTAAATATACAAATACACTCTTATTTAAAAATGCTTTTACTTTTAGATTACTCATAGCCATTATAATAAATATACTAACCCCCATTACGACACCCCAATCTTTTAATAAGAAAGTAGTATCATTACGGGAAAAACCATAAATTAAAATGGAATATAAATATAAAATAATCCCTAAAGCAATAAGAAATCCTTTTTTAAATTTTTTCATATTCCTATATGAGTAAATAAGTTTTTCCTGATACTTAAAAAGTAACATTCCAACCATAAACATAGATGTAAAATGCAGTGTATCAGCATAACCATTATAAAATCCTTCAGCTTTCCCAATATGCAACATATTAAGAAAAACACTAATGAAAGAAAAGCTCAAAGCAAATAGTATCGTTTTCTTCCAATTCAGTTTATAAAAAAGAAGGAATAATAAAGGAAACACAATAGATATACGCATTTCTTGAGCCAATGACCAAATAACTGGATTATAATTTTCCGTAAAAAAGTTATTAAGAAGCACAAAGTGGTTTAGAATATCTAATTTTGTTATAGACCCTTGCCACCTATCATAGAACCAATCCCGTAGTCCTACCACTTCATACGACGAAAATAAAATAAATAAAACAAAGGTAACGATTATCCAAAAATAATAAGGAATATAGATTCTTACAAATCTCTTAATTAAATATCCCCAATAATTTGTTTTTGAATGATAAAGTGCCATAGATAACACAAAACCACTTAGTACATAAAAAACGATAACAGCTTCCCCGCCCGCCCATAAAAACCTAAGCGGGGAAAATTTAATAGAATTAGGCAACGATGGTAGCATTAAACAAAAATGTCCAAATACCACAGTAAGTGCCGCTAACCCTCGTATAGAATCTAATTCTTTTATTCTCTTACTCATAAAATGTTCTCCTTGTAAATTGTAGATTTTGCTGTTCATAAAGGCCACTATACTAGTGTAGTGGGAGAATTGTACATAATGTCTATCTAGATCCCAGATATAAGCAGTTCAAAGTCAATCTATGCATCTGTTTTCTGGTCTCCATTTCCTTATATAAATAATTTAAAACAAAATATTTAATACAAAGAAAAGATTTTATTAAATTTTTATAAAATCTTTTTACAGAAATAAGTAACGGATATTCATTTTTTATTGTCATTTGATGAAAAAATGGATGTTTTTTCTTCATGTAACTTTATTAAACTAACTTTGTACTAGAATGCATTGAATCAAAAAATACATAATAAACGCCATCCTTTCTGTATATTTCTACAAAAAGAATAGCGTTTTTTGTTTTTATAGATACAAATTTATCTTAGTTTGATTACAATAAGAAAAGTTCCGAAGAATCCAATTTGAAAATTAATACCATCTTCCATTCCAAACTATCTACATAAGAATTTATAAAACTTCGAAACTCTTTTTTCAGATTAATATTTAGTTTTATCCTATAAATTTAGCTTTTTACTATATCAACCGCACTATCCCACATACCGCAAAAAAAAGATCCGATGTTACGCATAAAACGTGTAAACCAATTTGCTTGTTCTATATCAGATTTTGTTACAAGGTCTACTTGTAATGATTTACCTAATAAGAACCCTGGATCTGTACTATCTTTAGGCGAGATAATCATTTTACTTATTGTTACACCTTTTTTAATAGGTGCTTCTTGTTCTTCATTCAATACTTTAAATTCTTTTTTATATACGTCTTTGTTGTTCTTTGGTATCGGAAGTGAAACAGCTTGCTTCGTTTGAACAACTACATCTTTGTCTTTCGCATTTGCTACTCGCACTGTTTCATACCCTTTTACTACTGAGTCTTTTCCATAGGCCTTCTTCACTTCGAAATTTGCAAATCCGTAATCATATAATTTCTTCGTTTCATCAAAACGTGCTGCATGAGAGTTTGCTTTTATCACTACAGATATTAGACGCATACCGTTTCTTTCTACTGTACCAGTGAAACAATCACCAGCTTCTGGGGTAGTTCCTGTTTTTAACCCATCTACACCTTCGTATTGCTTAATTAAACCTTTTAACATCCAGTTAAAGTTCGTCATATCAATTGGATACTTACCACCCTGTTGGAATGTTTTTTTAGGGATTTTTGCAGTATCTAACATTTTCGGAAAATATTGAATAAGACGTTGTGCTAAAATCGCACAATCTCTTGCGGACATTTTATTTTTCTCGTCTGGCGTTGTCCCTTCTGGGTGATATCCTTTTAAATCATAGTTTGTTAAGCCTGTAGAGTTTACAAATTTATAATTTTTCATTCCAAACTCTTTTGACTTATCATTCATCATTTTCACGAAATCGGCTTCTTTTCCAGCAATTTCTTCAACTAAAGCAATTGTTGCACCATTTGCAGAGTAAATTGCCATTGCCTCATATAACTCTTTGACCGTATAAGAACCACCATTTTCTAATGGAACGTTTGATAATGAGCGATCTTGTGAAATCTTATGTGCATATTCAGAGATTTTAACTTTTTGATCCCATTTAAGTTTTCCTTTATCCACCGCTTCATGAACTAAATATTCACTCATCATTTTTGTCATACTAGCAATTGCTAGTGATTCATCCGCATTTTTTTGATATAAAATTTTTCCGGAATTCGCTTCTACTAAAATTGCTGATCCTGCTTCTACATCTAAAACAGGGACTGTTTCCGCTGTCGCTCTTCCAGATGTAACAATTATGCTACAAAATAGTGTAAGCACTGTTACTATTGCAATAAATCTCTTGCAAAACATACCTTTCACTTCTGTTACCTCCAATATCTTTGTACTCAAAATAGCGTTATCCTAGCATAATCCTTCAAAAAATAGACAGCGTTATCAAATTCTAAATATAAGACATTAGGACCACTTTCATATAGAACATTTCATCCAGCTCTTTTAGACAGACTGACACTTAGTACCCACACTTTTAACACCTTTGTATTTTTCAAAATGATTCGCACTTTCATATTTTTTAGGATTACACTTAATAGACAATCTAAGTAATACATTTGTTCCATATTTACAAAAAATAAAACCAGTGTTTCCTGATTAAATATCGAGGCAGACTGGCAGCTAAACATTCGTTTATTACCTATCAAGGATTTTAGTTATTCAATTATTTAATTATTTAATTCAGCTATTTACTATACTCATACCAGAGATGAATTTTCCTTAGTCTAGATTATTAATTTTTTATAATAAAAAAACTACACCCTATATAGAATGTAGTTTTTTTTCACAGACTTATCTATTTTTTACTTCCTTGTTATAAAAATCATATAATAATTTAATAGATGAACTAGATAATATAGGCATTGCCTTCTCAACTAATTCTCTATCCCAATCAAACCAACGCATTTCCATTAGCATATTCATTTCTGTATCAGTGAATCGTTTCTTTATTTCCTTAGCAGGATTTCCACCAACTATTGTATACGGCGGAACATCTTTACTTACGACAGATCCCGCTGCAACGATTGCACCTTCACCGATTATAACGCCAGGCATAATAATAGCATTCATTCCAATCCAAGCATCACTTTTAATGACTGTATCGCCCTTCGGTTCATATGAATGTTCAATTTGCTCAGCGAATGGATATACTGTAATCCATTCTGAGTGATGATTATGATTACCACCCATTAAAATGACTACTCCACTCGCAATACAAACATAGTTTCCAATAATGAGTTTATCAAGATGCCATCCCATCTGTTCAATTGGATTGAACAGCGCTCGGGACTTAGCATCCCCCCACAAATACCTTACACAGCCATCTTCAAAATTTTGATGACCATAATAACCTGAATAATAGGAGTACTCTCCTACCTCAATGAGTGAATGTGTTACTATATCTTTTAAATACTTTGTTTCTGACCAATGATTAAATAATGGATGCTTCATAACTTTATTCCTCGCTTCTAAGTATTATATATTTTGCTATTTACTTAGAAGCTTACTACGACTGCTACATTTTTTAGCTTTCTCAAACGACGAATCATTGTCTTCAAGCCTTTCTTTTATTATAAAGGAATCATATCGTGATAAATTATATAAGTCAAATTGTAAAATTATGTACTGAAACTTGAAGTATGAATTGAAATTTCAGCATTAAAACAATCGAGTTTTCAAATAACAAATCCCAATTACATATAATAAAGATTTTTTAGCTATACATCTAACCTCTTTCTTATATTAGCTTTAACTCCCTCGATATAGTTTTATTATTTATTTATTTGTCTGATAAATCAATAAATGTTAATATGATTATAGAAGATATTATCATCCATTAGATTTCACAGCTAGTTTTTCACAAAAACGATTTCTGAATCCTTAAGTAAATAGGAGGTTTAGAACATGAAACTTTTAAGGCAATCAACAATTATTGGTGCATTGACTGTTGGAGGATTTTTATTTTCGAATACAATTGGTACACTCCCATCTGTGTCTGCTGAATCGCAACTTACACAAAAAGAATCACGATTTTCAGATAATTGGCGTTGGCAAAGCTATTTTTTATTACATCATAATGCAGATTTTATAGAAGAGTTAGCAGTTGGTGACTTAAAACATGGAGATACATTCGATGTTACTATATATACTGGTGGTAAGGATACTGGTATTGTAAAAATATATCAATTGAGTGGAAATGAAAATGACGAAATAAACCTGCATAGATATAAAACCATTTATGACTCAGGTCTAAAACATAATTATGGTAGATTTGTAACACCTATTACTAATGTTTATACTCCAGGAACATATGTAGCTGTTATGAAACTTGGAGAAAATTATTATTATGGGGGTAGCTTTAAAATCTCAAAATAATTAACGTTTATCTCACCAGTAAATATATATTGGATACTATTTTTATTAGACAAAAATCATTTTAAAAGCTCTTCTATCTCATATAAGATAGAAGAGCTTTTTGATTGTTTGCCCTTTTTAAGGTTTAAAAAACCTTACTTTCTTTATAAATTATATTTTTTATTCAACAACTGTTTTCACCTTATTAAGCTCTACAATCTAATATGAAATATTGCATATTCTATATGTTCAATCTTTAAAAATGCGATAATTTATCTATAAAAATATTTAAAATTAATATTGAAAAGAGAATATTACATGTCTTTCTATTCTTGGTCTCCACTTATTTTCTTAATAGTTGTTGCAATTAGCATTTCTATTCAAAAGGCTAAGAAACAATAATTTATTATGTGGAGGTGTAAAGATGTCATTTGCAGCATGGAGTGCAATTTTTATGACTTTAATCGGAGGAATATCCGGAGCAGCTTTTGGTACAATATCCGCTAGAAATAAAAGCAAAAATTAAATGCTAACGTAAAAATGAATTTCTAATAAAACTCTATACAAAAAAGTAGCCTATAAAGTTTTATAGGCTACTTTTCATTTCATTCATATTATTTAGCTAATTCTTTCGTACCCTTCATTACATCAACGAAGAACCCCCAGTTATTCACAACAGAAGAAATACTAATATGTTCATCTGGAGTGTGAACATTGAATATATCTGGACCGAATGAAATTGCATCTAATTCAGGCATCTTTTGAACGAATGCACTACATTCAATACCTGCATGCACTGCAAAGATTTCAATCTCTTTATTGTATTTTTCTTGATGCACTTTTTCAAACAAATTACGAATTTGTGAATTAGGATTGTATGGCCATTCTGGATACTCTGACTCTATTTCAAATGTTGCACCAACTAATTCGGCAATACATTTAATTTCATCTGCAACATGTTGTTTTAAACTACTTACAGAACTTCTCACTTCGTTACGTAATTTAATTTCATCTTGCAACGTTTCAATAACACCTAAATTTGTTGAACTTTCAACTAGACCTTTAATGTCCAAACTCATACTTTGAATGCCGTTTGGAATTAAGAATAATGATGAAATAAGTTGCTTTTGTGTCTCTTTAGCAAATACTTTTTCTACTTTCTCATCCAATTTTGTAATTGTAACGTGAACATCTGGATCAACAGCACGCATTTCTTCTTGTAATACTCTAGTCCAAGATACTAGTTTTTCTTCTACTTTCTCTACATCTTCTGTACGCAATACAATTGTAGCTACACTTTCACGCGGAATTGCATTTGTTTTTAATCCGCCGTGAACTTCACTTATATCAAATTGAATATTTGCTGATAAATCGCGTAATACTCGTCCTAATACTTTATTCGCGTTACCACGTTGTTTATCAATTTCCATACCAGAATGTCCGCCTTTTAAACCACCAACATATAGACGGTATGCACCTGTATTCGCTGGCGCTTCATCCCATATTACTGGAATTGTTTCAACAGCTTTCGCACCACCTGCGCTACTTACAAGTAATTTATGATCTTCTTCAGAATCAATATTAATAAAAATCTTACCATCAAAGTGATTTGCATCAACAGCGAAAGCCCCGCCCATTGTTGTTTCTTCTTCAGTAGTGATAACTACTTCAAGTGCTGGATGCGAAATGTCTTTTGAATCTAATAAAGCCATCGCATACGCAACTGCAATACCATTATCAGCACCTAAAGTCGTTTGATTTGCATATAACATGTCCCCAATGATGCGTAATTCAATTGGATCTTTTTCAAAATCATGTAAGGTTGCTTGATTTTTTTCACATACCATATCCATATGACCTTGAATGATTATAGCTGGTACATTTTCATAACCAGTAGTTGCTTCTTTTTTAATAATGACATTTAATGCTTCATCTTGAATCACTTCTAAGTTACGCTCTTTTGCAAAGCCAACTAAATAATCACTAATTTCCTTTTCATTACCCGATCCTCTAGGAATCTTTGAAATTTCTGCAAAATGATAAAATACAGGGTGCTTTGTTAATTGTTCTAAAGTAGAATACATTTTTAAGCTCCTCTCAAAATGACAAAATAATATGTAGGTCTTTTATCATTATACCATGATTCGTTACTTTCCCTTTCTATTTCATACTTTAAGATCCACTTGTGAAATATTTAATCGTATAAAAAAACAAAAGAAAATGCACTATGCATTTTCTTTCGTTTTTTTTGCTCTCATATATTTTGAAGTACCATTATTCATTAATTTCTCTAAACGATTTATATTTTCTGTTAATGCACCTTTCACAAGAGAGAAATCTGTATTTGGTTCTTCTTTTTTTTCTTTAAAAAATGAAGACTTTTGTACATTTATTTCAGCCATCTCTTCTCCCCCTTTTCAAAAAGATACAATCTTCTATTTATATTATATCGCAAATGTAGACAGCGTGTACACGTATCATTTTCTTTTTAATTCTTCTTCTAATTCTTCTACTTGCTGTAATGTATCTCCTTTTATTAACGAGAAATCTGATATACCTTTAACTCCTACCTGGCATTCTCTCTTTTTTATTTTTGTTAATTATCATAAAATTACCAATATTAATCTACTATTTAATAATAATATTTGATATTATAAAAAGTAGATTTTATTGGAATTATAATCTAATATATTTTTGGTTAAAATAATTTTTCACACAAGGAGGTTAACCATATTGAATATTATCGTGACTCCAGAATTATTAGAAGCTTCTGCTAACAAGTTTAAAAGTGCTCAAGAGCAAGCACAATTACAATTTACTAACCTTCGACAAGATATCTTATATCTTGAATCAATTTGGTATGGTTCTACCAAAGAAAAGTTTTATTATGATTTTCAACAATCTAGCCAAGTAATGAATAAATATATTCATTGCCTTCAACAGATTGAAATTCAACTAAAAAGAGCGGCCGAAAAATTCAGAAAAGTAGATAGTGAAACAGGAGCTGAGTTATCTACAAATGAGGGGAGTTTGCTTGAATCTCTCAAAAAGGGATTGGTGACCTCATTATCTCCCACCGTTAAATTAGGTATAATGGCAGGTGTATTAAATGTTATTCCTAACAAAAAAAGAAATGATTTAGTAGATATCGTCACTCGTAAATGGGTTAATGGTAAGGCAGGAGAAATATGGAATAAATTAATTCCCTTAAAAGACTTTTCAACATTAGAAAAAACCGCTGCATCATTAGGGAAATTAGATAAATCTCTTCCTAAAAATAGTATTAAAGAATCTAATATTTCTAAGCATATTATAAAAAATATGAAACCCTTTGGTATAGCTTCCATTTCCCTTACTGCATTAGGGGAAGTAAATTCATTAACATCCGCCATACAAGGTGATTTTAAAAAATATGATGGCTCTCAAGCTGGTGTTAATATTGCTATGGATACAGTTTATTCTACAGGAAAGGTAGTTGGAAATTTAGCTTCAACTTATGCTGGTGGAGTAGCGGGTGCTGAAGCCGGTGCATTAGCTGGCTCATTAATTTTCCCTCCAGTTGGTACAGCTGTTGGTGCAATTGCAGGTGGCATTATTGGTTCTACTGTAGGTGGAACCGCATTCAATGAATTAGCAGATAAATTTGTACCTCGTCAAAAGTTTAAAGAGAGTATTTCAAGTTTTACAGATAGCTTCACTAATTTTTTAAAATAAATTAAAAATCAATTGAAGAAATGAGGTAAAAAAAGTCTCTAATTAGACTTTTTAAGAGCTATGAATAAAAAACAAATTGTTTCTATAGAGGAATTAGCATTTCTAATGAATTCCAAAGAAAATCAAACTTATGCAAAAGAATTACTAAGTCTTATTTATGATGAACTAGAGAAAGCAGATGTCGAAAAAATATTATTGACTGCAGCGCATTCCCTATATACTAGAGGATTATTAAACTTTAATCAACAAACTAAAGAAATGCAATTACAACCGAGTATAGAGAAATTATTCAACACTATGTGTAACCCGCAACTTTCATTATTACTTCAAAAAGTCGATTTTATAAACGAAACAACGATTACTGCTAACATTTATATTGATAACACTTCAAACGTTACATATCAGAGTTTAGATGGGATTGCACATAAAATCGAAGAAATTTCAGACGATAGATTATTTTTAGAATCTAAAAATTTATTACAGCTAGTATTTCAGCAAGAGGAAAAAGGAAGTAACATTGTAGGGACTCTTCCAAATCATATCGTACAAAATATCGAAAAGTTATTCCCTCTGTCTATTCAAGAAGGGAAAACAATATTAATAGAGAATGGATTTAATTCCTTATATGCTGAAAATTTTATAAAGGATTTAAAATCAACGCAGTCTATTTACACTATTATGCGTCTGGATTTAACAGAAAAGAATGAGGTTATTTCTGACAATGGATTCTTTGTTATTGAATCACCAAACATCCAATGGCTATTAACTCGAAATATAATAAATGATTCCTTTGATATAACCTATTTAACCAAAAATCTTTTCGAAAATGAAATAGCAAAACTAGTAAAACATTAATCCTTTAAGACGGGAGTATATCTATATTGAATAAACAACAGCATTCTAGCAAAAAAAAGGAAGGTTTTTTCGAAAATAGGATATTACCTATCCTCACTGTTCTTTCAGGTGTAATACTATTAGTATACAAAGGGTTAGAATTCATTTCAAAGTATGTATTACTTTTAATCTTATTTGCCCTACTTATTGCTTCGTTATACTTATTGTTTATGAAAGAAGTAGTTGGTGCTGCTATTGGATTCCTTTTTGCAGCCCTTGGGTATTATATGTATAAAATCATTTTTAAACAAAAAAAGAAATAGCACATAAGCAAATCATAAAGAGTGTAATACAAAAGAGAATGCTTTTACGCATTCTCTTTTGTATACTTATATGGAGTCGCCTCTATAAATTTTTCTAATCGATCTACATTTTGAGTCAATGCACCTTTCACAAGAGAGAAATCTGTATTTGGTTCTTCTTTTTTTTCTTTAAAGAATGAAGATTTTTGTACATTTACTTCAGCCATCTCTTCTCCCCCTTTTCAAAAAGATACAACCTTCTATTTATATTATATCGCAAATGTAGACAGCGTGTACACGTATCATTTTCTTTTTAATTCTTCTTCTAATTCTTCTACTTGCTGCAAAGTATCTCCTTTTATTAACGAGAAATCTGTTGTATCTTCATTATCTTCTTTAAAAAAATCATTGTCATAATCTTTTATCATTACAATCACCTCTACGTGCTAGTGTAGGAATGATTGTCCGATTTTATACAAGTATGTCTAAATTTGCTTTACCTTTATGTATAAGTGAAAAGGACAGAAGAAAATCCTGTCCTTATTTACTAAAATAACTATGATGTATTGTTAAATTATATACATTTTCAAAATCTCGATCTTGCAGGTTATTTTTCTTCCCATCAATAACAATGAAAACATCACTCACCATTTTTGCTGGTATTATTCCGACATTTTCTACTTGCACCGCTTTCTGCTCATTCAGTTGCTCAATGTGTTCTAACGGAACGATAATACTAAATTGAGAACGGATACCACGAAAGTTTGTATTTAATTCCTTTGCCGCTTCAAATACAACAATTTTCGCTCCAATCTTTTCTCCATACGAATCTAAAAATGCGTTTAAGCTCTTTGTATACTCTTCTTCCGTATGCCATTCCATTGTACCGAACATTGCTGGATTGACATTTTGAATAATTGTTGTATATATTTCCCCTCTTGCTTTAGAAGCAATTAAAGACCGTTTTATCGATTGAACAGTCTTGCCAATATCGCTAAATTTCGCTCCCCATATTTCGGAAATATTAGGTGTTAAAATAAATGCGATATCAACGAAAATAACCATTGCAGTGAACATTAAAAGGTTTTTCCAGAGGGTTAAATCAATTCCTTTTATCATGAAATACACGGTGACTGATATTATAAACAACCCATACCAAGTCTTTCTAATACGTTGCTTTTTCTCCTCGTACAACTCTTCGTTTCTCCAGTAAAAGAACACAAGAACGAGAAAAACGATTGCTAAAATAAATAAGCCGATTCGAATGTTAGAGATCACCAATGACATCACCCTCCATTCAAAAACTACTCACGATATCATTACATGCACAAGTAGCCCTCTTTATGACAAAAGACGTGGACAAGCTTCTAAATTTAGCAATATCGCATATACATTAGAAGGTACCACGTCTTTTACCCCGCATTAACGGGCAGTAAGACCCCCACCTGAAAATTTTGCAAAAGCATAGAAGTTAGGTAGGGGATCA
>NZ_BPLI01000041.1:0-26698 GCF_019656175.1 Bacillus sp. BML-BC051 | reverse complement strand
GCCAAACTGTTTTATTTTTTCTCTTCTTTAATTTTAATATTTGCTTGTTTATAAAAAGCTAGTTTTTCTGTATTATAAGATTTCGTAAATTCATTAAACTTGTCTTTTTCTGATTCAATATCTTTATAAGATTGATTTACTACTTTTACTTTTTCACTAATATCTTTTAATTTTGTACCTTTATCTTGTAGCATTGTATATAATTCTTTTTCTTGTTTTAACGATTTACTATAGCTATCATACATCTTGTTAAATGAATCATGTCGTTTCTCATATGTGCTTTTCACTTTATCCGCTTGATCTTTCAATTTCTTATCTTCAATTTTCTTCACATATTTATCTGCTGATTTCACTTCTTCTTGTGCCTTATTTAAAGATTCTTTTTCTTTTGTAAGCACTTTTTCTCGTTCATCTGTATTTTTCACTGCTTGATTCAGTTTTTCCTTAACAGTTTGATTATTATCTTTTCCCTCTTGAACAATCTGGTTATATAATTCTTGTCCCTCTTTCTCTAAAGTTTCAAGTTTTTTTGCATCTTCAAACATTGTTTTTTCTTGCTTTGCAGCATTTTCAAACGCAACATATAATTCCTCTTCTGGTTTCGGCCCGAAACAACCGGCTAATAAAGTCATTGATAATGCAGTTACAATTGCTAATTTACTATACTTCAACATCGTTTCCTCCTACTTATATACGATCATCGTGTAAAAAGCTATGAAAATTATATACCCTTCTATAAACTCCACACTCGCACCTTTTTTACGAAAATCATTGATATTATTTATTAATACTTATCAAATTGTATTACTTGAAATTACATTTTACGTCTTTGAACTCAATAGCAATTTCGTATCCATCTTTACATATACTTTTACTTGGCACTTTTTAAAACTTCTTCATACTATGTATTACATAAAAGTACAACGGAATTCATCACAGCCATAATAATTTGAAGAACAACAGCAATAATTCACCTGATAAAAGATGTTCGTTGTTCTCTCACGTCTATCATTCTATCATTCCCTTTCCGCTTTCTATCAAATAATTTCTTTGTTCATTTTACACAGTTTAAACGCTACCTTGCAACAACTTACAATTATTCTTATTATCCCCTAAAAAGGAAAAGTGTAGAGCATGCTTTCCTCTACACTTTTAAAATGAAACACATTGTGCAAAATGCATTGACACATCCATCATAATTATATGCTTATTCCATATATTTTTAAAGACTTTTATTACAATAAAAGTTCTTTTTGTAATAAAAGTCAAAAAAATGTTACATTTAAAACTTCTTCATATCATATTTCTTTAAATCAAAGTTTCACTCATTTCCTTACAAATCCCTATGCTGATACAATTGATTTTGTGCCTTTCTTAACAATTCTTCAAAAGTTTTTCCTTCTATTGGATAACTAGCAGCTCCAAATAATAGCGTCATACTTAACAAACCATTTTCTATTTCACTTTCAATATTTTTCATTAATCGATTTGTTATTGTCGACTTTTCATGTCCGTTATCAATCGCCACAATAACATACTTATTTTCATCCCACCTAGTAACGACATCTCCTTTACGAATTGTCTTTACAATCGTACTCTCCAATTTTTGTACTAACACCTCCAATTTTTTTTCTTGCACTGTTTCTTTTAGTTCTTTCCATTCTTTCACAGAAAGAATGTACACTGTAATATTATGAGAATCCCGTTCTGATAAAGCAGCTACTTTCTCAAAGAAATCAACTACAAAATCATTACTTGCCATTCCCCCTACTTCCGTATCCATACGCCCACTCGCTCTTTTATCATACCAATGTCCAAAATAATAGCTGAGTATCATTTGCAATATATAAATAATAAAGACGGTATAAAATGATCGTGAATCCAGTTTTGTAATTACATCCTGAAGCGCAATCCATTCTGTAACTGCCACTGTATTCCCAAGTAATAACCCACTAATTTTCCCTTTATGTTTCATACTTTCCCTCCCTTCTATACCAATATATGTTTCTATAACAATTATGTTTTTCTACAAAATAAAAAATGTACATATTGAGTGTACATTTCCGCTTAAGCTTGTCTACCATTTCTATTCTATTTCATATATATACTATATATCGTTTTAGAAAGAGGTGACTTATATGCTACAAAAAGAGAATCTATCAGATATTATACGTTTACTAGCAGGTTTTCTATTATCATTAAAATTACTGTTTAATTCTTTCGGAGTGAACTTTATTACAAACGATCAAATTGATGCTATTGTAAATGTTGCTTCCTTTCTTTTCATCCTATATTTTGGTTTTGAACTACCCCCACTTAACACTCTAACGAGCTGTTTGAAGTGGGGGATTCCTACGAACACTAAGGTATCCCTCAGTTTTATGAGTAGGCAATCCCCGTAATCCCTACGGTTAGGAGCCTTATGGCCTCTTTTCTCAGATTTTCCGCTGCATTCACATCTCTATCATGATACATACCACAAGAAGGACACTTCCATTCACGCAGGTTCAGGCTTTTCACATCTTTATTTTTGTAGTCGCAATGCGAACAAGTTTGGGAACTAGCGAATGTTTTCGACACCACAATCACTTGTTTCCCATACCAGCATGCCTTATACAACAACATCGCTTTGAATTGTGACCATGATACTTCTTGAATCGCTTTCGCTAGTTTGTGATTCTGTAACATATTCGATACTTGCAAATCTTCTATCCCAATCACATCGTGGTTTTTGATGATCCTTGTAGAGAGTTTTTGCAAGTAATCCGTTCTTGCATTTTTGATTCGTTCATGAATACGAGCGACTTTCATTCGCTGTTTATGCCAATTCGCTCCGCCTTTTGTACGTCTAGATAGAATACGCTGGGCATGAGCGAGTTTCTTTTCTAATACCCGAGACCATTTTGGATTACCGAATACCTCACCTGTTGAAAGAATAGCAAAGTTTTTCACACCAACATCTATACCAACAGCGGAATCGGTCTTCGGCAATTCTTGTACTTCTGCTTCAGCAAGAATCGAGACAAAATATTTTCCACTTGGATTCCTTCTGACAGTAGCACTCAAAATTCGTCCTTCTACCTCACGACTTTTGACAAATTTGACAAGACCAAGTTTCGGTAACTTCAATTTATTATCTATAATCGCAATGTTTCCATTTGTATGTTTCGTTGTATAGGATTGGATTTTATTGTTCTTCGATTTAAACCGAGGTACTTTGTTTTGTTTTTTGAAGAATCTTGCATACGAGTCAGCGAGGTTGGGAAGAGAAGATTGAAGAGCGATACTGTCCACTTCTTTTAGCCATACAAATTCTTTTTTGAGAGTAGGTAATTGCGAAGAACAAGTACCATAGGATAACCCTTTTCCTGTTTCTTTATATCTATCATTCCACTTTTCCAAAAAGTAGTTAAATACAAATCGTGAACAACCAATTGTTTTCGTAATAGCTATTTTTTGTTCTAAACTAGGATAGATCCGAAACTGATACGCTTTATGGATAAGCACCGCTTTTCACCTCACTTCCTTTTTTATTTGTTTACAATCTTTTTCACGATATGTATGAGAACGATACCATGATATAGCAAAAAATACTAATCACGTATCATTTCTTCTTTTTTGTCGAAAGTCCTCTGTCCCTTTCAAAAAAATATACAAATGAAAGAACTTTTACAATGAAACCATTTCGTAGATGTAAAAATGCCTCGGAGCTATAACATTTTCTTTCTATAGGAATGAACTGATTAGAATACCGGTACCTCATACTGATTCTTCACCAAAAAGAACCTTTAGGCTTTTTCCTAACCGTCATTCAGCTTCCACCTACTCATTGGACCATGTCCTATCCATTCCTTGAGGTGGGAGTTTTCTGTCGGGAAATGATAAAAATAATTATGTGAAAAAAAAAGGAATCGAGCAAAAAAAGTACTCAAAAAACACAACCTCCATTAAAAAAGGAACCTTTCGTACAGGTTCCTTTTTATCATTGCCGCACTACAACTTCATTTGTTTGCAGTGGACCATATGATACTCCTTTATATTGAAATGTATATGTGGCCTGAAATAATGCGTTTTTAAGTGCTTTATCTTTATTTGCTTTTATTTTACAAATTAGTTCTACCTTCTCATCCGGTAACAAATTATCAATCCGCCACCTAACAAGCTGGAACAGGAACTCACTCATCCCCTTATCAGCCTTTAGTGAGTTTGGAATATAGGCAAAATAATCTCGAATCATATGACTTACTACAACTCGTGAAATCATTTCCATTCCTTTATTTTCAACTTCCATTCGAATAATAAGTATGTCATTTACATCATAGGTCAGTTCATATGAAAATTTTTCTTTATACATACTACGGATTTGCAATGTAACTGCTACATTAGGACATTCGGTCTCCTTTTTTGAGCCATCAATCCATAACACCGGTTGTAGCGGTATTGAACGCCTTTCTTGATCCGAAATTCGTTTCCATATTTTCATAATAATATTCACCCCATTTCAGATGCATCCTATCCATACGACCTTATTCTGCCTCTCTACACAATATTAATAAAGCTTGTTACAAACGATATATAGTTATTACTCTTCCTTTTATCCTATTCGACAATATTAAGAAAAAACCATTTTTCCTCTGTTAACAGACGGTATTCTTACTGAAATATTTTTTTACATTTTCCTTCATTGACTTTATACCAATATTAAGTATTACTCACTCTTTCACAGTCCATACAACAGAATATTTTGACGGAAGAAAAAGTTTGCCTTTTAGTCAAATTTGACTATAATATTCTTTATGGCTTGTGCACTTGTGTAAATTGATTTGAAAGAACTATACTTTACATTTTTATGCGCTGCACTCAAAACTTAATATAGTTTACTTATTTTTAAAGGAGGGTTATATTTGGAATCTCAATTATTAAAAAAAGACTCCAACAATACAAAATTTGTGGTTGCAGGTTTATTACTTGGTATTTTAATGGCGGCAATGGATAATACAATCGTTGCAACAGCAATGGCAACGATTGTTGGAGACCTAGGAGGGTTTGACAAGTTCGTTTGGGTCACGTCTGCATATATGGTAGCAACAATGGCAGGGATGCCTATCTTCGGAAAACTTTCTGATATGTACGGTCGGAAACGATTTTATATTGGTGGTCTTATTCTTTTCTTATTTGGTTCTGCACTTTGCGGAACAGCATCTAGTATTGAGCAACTAAGTATTTATAGAGCAATTCAAGGAATCGGTGGCGGTGCTCTTATGCCTATCGCCTTCACAATTATGTACGATATATTCCCACCAGAAAAGCGTGGAAAAATGACAGGGCTTTTCGGTGCGGTTTTCGGGACATCTAGTGTATTCGGTCCTTTATTAGGTGCGTATATTACAGACTATATAAGTTGGCATTGGGTCTTCTATATTAATATTCCATTAGGACTTATCTCCTTCTTCTTCATTACTAAATACTACAGTGAATCTCTAGAATTTAGAAAACAAAAAATCGATTGGGCCGGCGCTATTACACTTGTTATTAGTATCGTTTGCTTAATGTTTGCCTTAGAACTTGGCGGTAAAGAATATGCATGGAACTCCACTGTAATTATCGGTTTATTTACAACAGTTGTGATTATGCTTATTATTTTCTTCTTCGTAGAACGAAAAGCAACTGAACCTATCATTTCTTTCCATCTATTTAAAAAACCTTTATTCGCAGCTAGCCAAGGCGTTGCCTTTTTCTATGGTGCCGCTTTTATCATCTGTACAGTTTATATTCCAATCTTCGTTCAAGGTGTTCTCGGCGGTTCAGCCTCAAATGCTGGATTAATTTTAACACCTATGATGGTTGGTTCTGTAATTGGAAGTCAAACAGGTGGACAGTTAGCTTCTCGAACAAGTTATCGTAACATCATGATGGTATCTGGCGTCTTCTTCGTAATTGGTATTTATTTACTAAGCACTTTAACAATGGATACACCTCGTCTACTTGTAACGCTATTTATGATTCTCACTGGACTTGGGGTTGGTTTCTCGTTCTCAGTTTTAAGTATGTCTTCTATCCACAAGTTAGAAATGCGAGATCGCGGTTCTGCTACATCAACAAACTCATTCTTCCGTTCACTCGGTATGACTCTTGGTGTAACAATTTTTGGTACCATTCAAAATCATATTTTTACGGATAAACTAAACACTGTGTTCCCTCCTGAACTAGCAAAATTAGCTCCAAAAGGTGGAGACACAAGTTTCTTATTATCACAAGGTGCTACCGAGAAGATTCCAGCGGAAATATTAACTGGTATTAAAGATGCTCTCGCTACCTCTATTGCCAGTACATTCTTCTGGGCACTTATCCCGGCTGTACTAAGTATTATTTGTATTTTACTTATGGGAAATGAACGCCTCTTTACAGGACCAAAAACGAAACAAAAACAAAAGCAAGTAAGTTAGTATAGAAAAAAGAAACGGCATACCCTTTATGAAAAAGGGTATGCCGTTTATAATATGTATAAAGTTTTTATTTATAGGAGTTGAGACAGCATGAGCATGAAATTAGTCATTCTCGGCTTGCTACTCGAAGGAGATAAACATCCATATGAAGTGCAGCACATCATGAAAGAACGACAAATGGATTGTTATATTAAATATGCAAAAGGATCACTTTACTACGCCTTCGAGCAATTAGAAAAGCAAGGTGCAATTCGTATTACAACTATTGTTCGAGATACGAATAGACCAGATAAAACAATCTTTCACATAACAGAAGAAGGTAAACAATTATTTCACAAGTTACTATTAAAACAATTCGAGGCAAAAAATCAAATATATAAACCAATTTATTCGGCACTCTCTTTCGCTCATTTTAGTGATGACCAAGAGTTAGTTCCGATTTTAGAAAAAAAGAAAAATGATACCGTTCAATATTTACATAAAATGCAAACTATTTATGATTGTAGCAAGGGAAAAATTCCACGTGCACAACTATATATTTTACAGAGCGTTATTGAACATATTACAGTTGAATTGCAATGGTTAAATACCCTCCTTACAGATGCAGTTGCAGGACGCCTTTCAGAAATTGATATAGATGAAGGGTAAACTTGTAAAGAAGAAACTGTAAAAGACAATAAAGTTATTTCATTTTAAAGCTTAAAACAAGCATAACCCCGTTCTAATTTAGGACGGGGTTATGTTTGTTTAATTTTCGACATAAGATACTTCACTACAATCAAAAATATAACAAGGATTTATTCGTCACTGGCGTCCCATAATGGAAGATTCCCCCTCAAAACTCTATATAAAAAGGTTGTTGTTTTTCATCCAAACTGTATTCAATTCTTTGTCTGAAATTCATAAAACTCACCATTTCCAGCGCCTGCTCTATAGGATAGAATCCTACTTCCAAACTTTCTGGTGTAGTCGTTAATTTACCTCCAACTGGTCTAGCTAAAAACAACGTATTACATATTGAGTGGTTCACATTTTGAAATACTCCACAAAATTTTAAAACCTCAATATCAATACCCGTCTCCTCTTTAGTCTCCCTTATTGCAGCATCTTTCAAAGACTCCCCTTCTTCAACTTGTCCACCTGGCATTTCCCACCCTCTTCTAGGTCCCTTAATTAATAGGATTTCTTTTTGTTCATTCATTACAATTGTCGCTGCTGAAACTATATGTTTTGGCGGTGAATAAATATTTTGTGTACTTTGTTCCAATTGAAATTCCCCATTTCTATAAACTTAGTATATTTATCTTTATACAGGAGCCTTATTCTTTCTTGTGATAAGTTACTATTTCAAAATGACTCATTCAATCTCCTTCCTTATTCCAGAATATGGACGGATTTTCAAATAACAGAACTAGCATCTTATCTTTTTACAAGTACATACTTCTTTGTAAGTTTAATCGCACTTCCTTTCAATTCCCCTTACTTTTCTCCGCTTCATAAGAAACAGAATAATATGAATAATTAAAATAAAAAACTTTAGAATTTTCTTATTTTAAAACAGTAGACAAAATTCCAAAAATTGTGTTAGAATTTGTTTCAATATCATATCGCTTGTTAACTTCCTTTCAAAAGGAAAATAGGTACACGAACATTTCGTTTCGTGTTTAAAAGGGAAGATTGGTGAAACTCCAACACGGTCCCGCCACTGTAAATGCTGAGATTTCTTTTTAGTGCCACTGTGAAAACGGGAAGGTGAAAGAAATTATATGAAGCATAAGTCAGGAGACCTGCCTGTTTTAACAACACTGATAGATTCACGGATGATGATGAGGTGTTAAAACAAAAAGGAAGGCTTATTTTCTATGCCTTTATACTTTTTGTTATAGGTATTTCCTAGTAAACGGGAATGCTTACTTTCAATTAGGGAGGAATTTGAAATGGCAATTCAAACAAGTAATTTAGGTTATCCACGTATCGGACTACAACGAGAGTGGAAAAAAACATTGGAAGCTTTTTGGTCCAATAAAATCGATGAAGAACAATTTTTAACAACGATGAAAGAAATTCGCCTTCAACACGTTAAAGTACAGCAAGAAAAAGGGATTGAACTCATTCCAGTTGGCGACTTTACATATTATGATCACGTTTTGGATACTGCTTATATGCTAGGATTTATCCCATCACGTTTTTCTGAGTTTACATCTTACCTTGATGTATATTTCGCAATGGCACGTGGCTCTAAAGATCACGTAGCTTCCGAAATGACAAAATGGTTTAATACAAACTATCACTATATCGTTCCTGAATATGAAGAGGGATTACAAATCTCTTTAAAAGATAATCGTCCACTTCGCTTATACGAAGAGGCAAAACAAGAATTAGGAGTAGATGGAAAGCCTGTTATTTTAGGACCATATACTTTCTTGAAATTAGCTAAAGGTTATACACAAGAACAATTCTCTACTATTTTAAAACAATTAGTTGCACCATACGTACAACTGCTTTCAGAACTACATGCAGCTGGTGCACAAGTCATTCAAATTGATGAACCGATTTTCGCTTCTTTAACGAAAGAAGAAGTGCAACAAGCAAAAGAAATTTATGAAGCTATTCGTAAAGAAGTACCAAATGCGACTCTTCTTTTACAAACATATTTTGATAGTGTAGAAGAAAACTATGAAGAAATTATTACATTCCCTGTATCCGGTATTGGATTAGATTTCGTTCATGGTAAAGAAGGTAATCTAAATGCTATTTCAAAATATGGATTCCCAGCTGATAAAACTTTAGCTGTCGGTTGTATAGATGGCCGTAACATTTGGAGAGCTGACCTTGATGAAGTTCTTACGTTATTTACAACGTTACAAAAACAAGTCCAAACGAAAGATTTCATCGTTCAGCCTTCTTGTAGCTTATTGCATACACCAATCGATAAAACAGAAGAAACTCACTTATCGACTGAGCTATTTGATGCGTTAGCATTTGCAAATCAAAAATTAGAAGAGTTAGTTCTTATCCGTTCCGCTCTGACTCAAGGTACAGAAAGCATTAGTAGTGAGCTGGAAACATACCGAAATGTACATCATACAATTCGTTCATCTGCTGCACGTAACCGAGAAGATGTTAAAGCAGCACGAACAGCACTAAAAGAAGAAGATTTTTCACGTCCTCTTCCATTTGAAAAGCGATACGAATTACAACAAGTTGCCCTAAAGTTACCATTGTTACCAACAACAACTATCGGTAGCTTCCCGCAAACAACTGAAGTTCGTCAAACGCGAAAAGAATGGCGTAACGGTGTTATTTCAAATGAACAATATGAACAATTTATTGAAAAAGAGACAGAAAAATGGATTCGTTACCAAGAAGAAATTGGTCTTGATGTCCTTGTTCATGGTGAGTTTGAAAGAACTGACATGGTCGAATATTTCGGTGAGCGTCTTGCTGGTTTCTCATTCACTAAAAACGGTTGGGTACAATCATACGGTTCCCGCTGCGTAAAACCACCTGTTATTTATGGTGATGTAGCCTTTATTAATGGAATGACTATTAAGGAAACTGTTTATGCACAAAGCTTAACAGAGAAAGTTGTAAAAGGAATGTTAACTGGACCTGTTACAATTTTAAATTGGTCCTTCGTTCGAAATGACATTCCAAGAAAAGAAGTTTCGTATCAAATTGCATTAGCTCTTCGTCACGAAATTGAATTACTTGAGTCTTCCGGAATTCGAGTAATCCAAGTCGATGAGCCAGCACTTCGTGAAGGAATGCCACTAAAAGAAAAAGATTGGGACGCTTATATTACATGGGCAGTACAATCCTTCCTTTTAGCAACTTCTTCTGTAGCAAATGAAACACAAATTCATACTCATATGTGTTACAGTAACTTCGAAGATATTGTTGATGCGATTCGCGCATTAGATGCAGATGTGATTTCTATCGAAACTTCAAGAAGTCACGGTGAATTTATTGATACATTAAAACATACAACATATGAAAAAGGCATCGGTCTAGGTGTATATGATATTCATAGCCCACGTGTACCGAGTAAAGATGAAATGTATAAAATCGTAGAACAATCTTTAGAAGTATGCGATCCTAAATATTTCTGGATTAATCCTGATTGTGGTTTAAAAACGAGAAGAACAGAAGAAGTTATTCCAGCTTTAGAGCACATGGTGCAAGCAGCAAAAGATGCTCGCTCCCTGCTAAAAACAAACGCATAACAAAAATGGGTTATCCTTGTTGAGGATAACCCGTTTTTTATTCTTTACTTTCAAAAAAGAATTCGTATTGTATTTTATATAATTCATCATCCGTTGGTTCTTCAAGAGGGGTTGCTTGTAATACGACTGTATACTCACCATTTGGAATAGAGATTTGAAATTTATTTGAAAGAATACTTGTTACAACGATACATTCATTTTCAACTGTGAAAGGAACTGTAACCGTTCTAACCACGTTTTCTTTCTCAACATGTTTCCCTGGGGTCACTTTTACTTCACAAGTATAATCAGAGAGTGCTTCAAAAACAACAGCTCCATCCGCCTTCGCATAACCTCTTTCAAAATCTTCATCTGTCCAGTCAACGTAAGGCTGCTCACCGTCATAGTTCATCAACATTAATTGCGAATACGAAATTGTTAACTCCATCGTTCCCCTTCTCCTTCACTATGAAATATGCAACTACTACTTTACGTCAAATTTCACACGCGTACCATCTGGGTATTTATCTAACTTATTTCCTACCCAAGACCCTGCCCCGCGGTTATCTGCCGGACTTATATATTCAATATGTGCTCCTTTTCCGCCTTCTTTACACATTGCCATTGGCCATTCATCACGATCATACCCTTTTTTTGATGGGTATGGAGCTAACGATAATTTTCTTCTATCCGCAGCACCACCACGGTCGATTGTACAAACTTCTGAATGTCCTTCTTTTATAGCATCCGTAATATGTTTCCCTGTCTCTGGATATCGCTCTTTCGGAAATTCTAGAACTTGATCATACGCATTTGTTTTTTTGGTACTTGTTTCCTCTGGAACAAGTACTTCATAAACCGCTACTACAATAGAAAGAATTGCAATAATTGAAATGATAATACCTTTTAATTGCTTCATGTATACCTCCATGATTCTCTACCAGTTTCTTTTCCTCCGTTATTATAACAAACTTCTCCTGTATATGTTTTCAGACATTATTTTAGCTCTTCTTCGTCATTACGCCAAAAAACTCTCATTTTCCTTCATCTTTTCACTAATGCTGTAGAAAACTAATAACCTTCCGACATTCTTTTTCAAAGGAAGTCCTCATAAAAGATTGAAATGATATATACGATACTTTTTGGGGAGGAAATATTATGGAAGCTACCTATAAAACGAAAGATGTCACGAATAAAACAGGCATCCCAAAACATATAGTTCGCAAATATAGTCAACTGTTAGAGGAACATGGTTATATGATTTCCAAAACAGCTGATGCTCGTATTTATAAATTAGATGATTTAAAACTATTGAAATCTATACATGAAAGAGCTGCTACATTGCAAGAAGATATTTCAGAAACGATACCTATTATTTTAAAAGAAAAAGAGGCCCCACCTGTACCAGTTATACAAGATACGCAAGAAATACAACCGAAAGAAAAAGAAGATGGGCGTAACTTTGAGGAGTTCATGTTAAAACTTGAAATGCTCGCTCAATTAAATGAAGCAATTATTCATCAAAATTCTACCCTTATTACCCAAAATCGTTTAAAAGACGAAAAACTAGATGAATTGATGCAACAAGTCTATGTAAAAGAAGGCTCTCAAGAAAAAATGCTACAAGAGTTAGTAGATCATGCCGCTCAAACAGATGCCCTGCAAAAAGAAAAGATGGACTTATTAATGAATCATATGTATAAACGAGAATCTAAGCAAGAAGAAAAAATGAATAAACTCGTAAATCAAATTTATAATAAAGACAGCAACCGTGATGCACAACTTATGCAAGTAATTCGTGAAATTCAAGAAACAAAAAGAATGGTTGCTGCCTCAAAAGAGCAAGGGTTCTTGCAATCATTTAAAAGTTTATTTAGCCGAGCAAAACAAGAAAAAACAAATGAATAAACAATATAAAATAAAAAGTTACCTTCCATCGGTAACTTTTATTCCTTATTTCTTACAGCTGGCAATATAATAATCGCTTCAGTTCCTTTCCCACTTTCACTTTTATATTCCAGCGTACCATTATGCGCTTGTAAAATACTAAATGTTACCATAAGCCCTAATCCTGTCCCTTTTTCTTTTAAAGAATAATATGGTTGTCCCAGCCTTGCTAACTGTTCTGTCGTCATTCCAACACCACTATCTTTAACTCTTATTACAATCGTTTCATCTTTTTGCATAGCCGTTACTTTTAAATATCCTTTATTTCCTTGAATTGCTTCAATACCATTTTTAACAACATTCATAATAGCTTGCTTCAATTTCGTCTTATCACCGATCGTATAAAGACTTTCAGAAATCTCAACTTGCAAATATACACCTTGCATCGCTGCAAATGATGACATAAGAGTTGTCATTTCTATTAATTGAGCTGATAAGCAAATGTGTTCTTTTTTCTCAATTTGTGGCCTTGCTAAATTTAAATAATCTGAAATAATTTGTTCTGCCCGGTCCAATTCGGCTAATACGAGACGCATATAATCCTTATTCTTCACATCTTCCGTACTTTCTAGCAATTGAATAAAACCACGAACAACAGTGAGCGGATTTCGAACCTCATGTGCAACACTTGCTGCCAACTCACTTACAATATTAAGCTTTTCTGACTTTTGCATTTCTGTACGTAGTATTGCATTTTCATTTAAATATTCTGTTAAGTACACCTGAAATACCATTGTCATAACCATAATAAGCGAAGCAAATATATATCCGCTATATAGGTGCGAAATATGCGGTGTAAACCCCGTTTCTAACAGAACAGTAATCATGCCAATCACTAGAGAAACAAGCACGTACAATGATGAAATCATAAATGCTAAAATCAGCTTCTTATCTCTTGAAAATAGAGACCATTTCTTTGATAAAAATAATGGAACTATTAATAGAAATATTACTTCTATTACTGGAAGAAGGTTCATTCCTTTTAGTGCCCATTCATATGCAACAAAAATAACGGCCGGGATTAAACCAACAATCCCACCATATAGAAAACCACTAACAATCGGGATTGGGTGAAAGTTATACCCACAAATGTCACCAAAACAAATAGAGTATGTCATGGAGAGAACGAGTGTAATGCTAGATAGAAACATAATAAAGTAGCGGTTCGGCTTCGGAGGCATTTCTTGATAACGATTTAGGCGAATCGCTTCATATAAAAATAGTGGCAAAATAATGATGTCAATTTGGATCATTAAATCACGGATCAGCTCCATAGCCTCTCATCCCCTATATGTATTTTGATATGATTATATCATTTTACGGGTTTATTTGTTTTAAAATTTTGATTTTTCTTAACATATTTGTTAATTCTTTGTTAACAACACATAATAATTGTTACAGATTTTCGAAATGAATGTAAACCCTGTACCAAATTTCTGCCGGGCAGTATACAATGAATACGGATTACAAAGAAAATAAAAAATACTTCATGAGACGGACAACTATAGCAAAATACAGCATATAATCCATACTATCTATGTTTACAAATAAGTGATCATTATTTTAGTAGGAGGAAGATAAATATGGCGGGTACTACGCTTGTTTTAAAAGAAGAAAATTTGGTCGTTCTAGAAAATGTTGAAAAATCAGTATATGAAGAGTTACAGCATAAAACCGGAGAAGAAAATTGCACATGTGCTGTGAATGAATCAGTTGTTCACCTTGGCAAAGTATCCTCTGTACTTTGGAATGAAGATGAAATAGATTGGGAGTACGGATATTAAAAAGTCGCTTACAGCGGCTTTTTTTCTATTATCCCTCTCTTTCTACATAACATATACGCAAGCGAAATCATAGAAAATATGTTAAAATGAACTTAATTTTCAAACGGAAGAAAGGGAGATACAATGGAACAATTCATTAACCCTAGAGTGAAGGACATCCAAATTTCTGGAATCCGTCAATTCTCTAACATGATTCAAAACTATGATAATCTTATCTCTTTAACAATTGGACAACCCGATTTCCCTACGCCTTCTCTCGTAAAAGAAGCGGCAAAACGGGCTATTACAGAAAATTATACAAGCTATACACATAACGCCGGTTTACTAGAATTACGCAAGGCAGCTTGTAACTTTGTAAAAGATAACTACGATTTACAGTATTCACCTGAAAACGAAACCATCGTTACAATCGGTGCCAGTGAAGCAATTGATATTGCATTCCGAACGATTTTAGAGCCAGGAACAGAAGTTATTTTACCTGCCCCTATCTATCCAGGATACGAACCAATTATTCGATTATGCGGTGCTACACCTATTTTTATCGATGTTCGTGAAACTGGCTTCCGTTTAACAGCCGAAGCGCTAGAAAATGCCATTACAGAAAAAACAAGATGCGTCGTACTGCCGTATCCTTCTAATCCAACTGGTGTAACTTTATCAAAAGAAGAATTACAGGATATTGTAACTGTTTTAAAAGATAAAAATATTTTCGTCCTTTCTGATGAAATATATAGCGAACTTGTATATGAACAAAAGCATACATCTATCGCTCATTTCCCAGAAATGCGTGAAAAGACTATCGTCATTAACGGTTTATCTAAATCTCATTCTATGACTGGCTGGCGTATCGGTCTATTATTCGCACCAAGCTATTTAGCAGGACATATACTAAAAGTTCATCAATACAACGTAACGTGTGCTACTTCAATTGCTCAATATGCTGCAATTGAAGCATTAACAGCTGCTAAAGATGCACCAAAAATGATGCGTCATCAATACAAAAAACGTCGTGATTACGTATATAATAGACTCATTCAAATGGGCTTAACAGTTGAAAAGCCAACAGGTGCATTTTACTTATTCCCATATGTTGGTCATTTAACATCTTCATCATTTGATTTTGCACTTGACCTTGTCAAAGAAGCTGGACTAGCTGTCGTTCCTGGAACTGCATTTTCTGAATATGGTGAAGGCTATCTTCGCTTGTCCTATGCGTATAGTATTGAAACTTTAAAAGAAGGCTGTGATCGATTAGAGGCCTTTCTACAACAAAAAGCTAAGAGTTAAACTCTTAGCTTTTTGTTGCATAATGATCGCAAGTTTGGCGCTTTAGTAATTTATGAGGAATAATAATACACTTTGCAGTAGACTCCGCATTCTCTACTTTATCAACTAAAGCTTTTGCTGCCTCATACCCTAGTTGATATATATTCACATCAACTGTCGAAAGTGGCGGACTCGCAATTTCTGATAATAAAGCATTATTAAAGCTGACAATCGAAACATCCTTCGGTACAATGAATCCTTTTTTTGAAAGTGCACTTAACACACCAAGTCCAATTAAATCATCCGTTGCCACAATTGCTGTCGGTGGTTGCTGCAGCCCCATTAACTCCTCAACGGCTTGTTGACCACTTTCCCTCGAAAAATCAAAATGTAAAATATACTCTTTTGGTAATACAATGTCTGCTAATTTTAAAGCATCACTCATACCAGCCAAACGATCTCTCGTTACAAGTAAATCTGATCCACCGCCGATAAACGCGATTTGTTTATGACCTAATGAAATCAAATATTCTGCTACTTCTCTTGCAGCTGTATAATTGTCATTATCTACATATGTAATTTCATCTTTTCGATCATATGGTTTCCCAATTAAAACAAACGGGAAATTTTGTTTATGCAAATATTGAATAATCCGGTCATTCTCTCTTGAATATAAAAGTATAATGCCACCAATTTGGCGTCCCTGCACCATCTTTACAACACCATTAAAAATTTCATCTTCCGTTTCACCTGTCGACATATAAAGCGCATATCCTTCCACATGTGCAAATGAACTAATCCCTCTTATAACTTCTGGGAAAAATGGATTTTGAAAAGCTTTACTTGCAGAACTTGGCATAACAAGACCAAGTGTTTTTGTTGTTTGGTTAGCTAGGTTTCTTGCGTTTAAATTGGGATGATACCCTAATTCACTCATTACTTTCCGAACACGACGCTTTGTTTTTTCACTTATACTTGGATTATCAGCAATTACACGAGAAACGGTAGATGGTGCTACATTCGCCTTCTTCGCCACATCTTTAATTGTAACTGTCATAAAAATCCCCCTCCTCTCACTTCTCTGCCATTTTATATATATTTTTAATCTTGCACCCGTTGCAAGTAATAGGAGAAGTCATAAACTTTCATTGATTCTATCTTGCAAAACCTATCATATTCTCCCTCTCCATGTATTGTAAGGGATATAGCTCTTTTTTCCTATACTATAATATACTATTTATTTCACTTCTTTTCATATGTGATGTCAAATCTCTTTTCATCTCCCTATAAAAATTTTTATAGGGAGATGAAAAGAAAAATGGGACATAACGTCCCATTTTTCATCCTTTCGTACCTCCAGCAGTTAAACCAGAGATAAAGTATTTTTGTAGTGATAGGAATAAGATTGAAATTGGGATTGCAATCAATACTGAACCCGCTGCAAACGTTGTAAATTCATTACCAAATTTCTTCGCTACCATTTCATATAACCCAACTGCTAACGTATAATTTTCTGGTGTGCGCAAAATAATACTCGCTAAAATGAAATCTGTAAATGGACCGATGAAAGTGAATAACGCTACAACTGCTACGATTGGCTTTGCAAGTGGCATAATGATTTGCCAAAAAATACGGAAATGTCCTGCTCCATCCATACGAGCTGACTCATCCAATTCTTTCGGAATCGTATCAAAATACCCTTTCATAAGCCATGTATTCATTGGGATTGCCCCGCCGACATAAATTAAAATTAATGCAAGGTGCGTATCAATTAATCCCGTTAACTGCGCTAATACGTATAGAGCGATTAACGCCGCAAAGTTCGGAATCATTTGCAGAATTAAAAATGTTAATAAACCATTTTTTCTTCCAACAAAACGGTATCTCGAAAATGCATAAGCAGTAAAACTAATTGCTAACACTGAGAAAATCATCGTTAAAACACTTACTTTTAATGTGTTTTTATACCATAGTAAATAATTACTATTCTCTAAATCTAATAACTTACGATAATGATCTAACGTTGCATTTTGTGGAATAATACTTGACCCAGATAAACTATCACCCGGATTAAACGATGAACCAATAATCCATAATAATGGATAGAAAATGATGGCACACATTACGAAAATAACGAAATAACTTAATGAGAGACGTAACATCTTTTGTCTTTTAATATTCATTTACATCATATCCTCTTCTTGGAATGATTTTGTTCTCTTAAATTGCCATAACGCAACTGTAATAACGATTAACGATAATATCATTGTAAGAGCTGCTGCTTTCCCGTACTGTGCGGAAGTCATCGTTAACTTATAAATCCATGAAATTAAAATATCTGTCCCACCTGCGTCTTGTCCAGCTACAGCAGGACCTCCGCCGTTAAATAGATAGATGATACTAAAGTTATTAAAGTTAAACGTATATTGCGTAATTAATATTGGTGCTGTTGCATATAAAACAAGTGGCAATGTAATTTTACGAAACTGTTGCCAAGCTGTAGCTCCATCTACTGTAGCTGCTTCGTATAATTCTCCTGGAATTGATTGCAGTATACCTGTCGTCATTGCAAAGACGAACGGGAACCCAAGCCACGTTTGAATCATAATTAAAGCAACCTTCGCCCAAAATGGATCTGTCATCCAAGCAATCTTTTCAATTCCGAATAAAGCTAATACTTGATTGTTAATTGCTCCAAATGTTTCATTAAACATACCAGAGAAAACAAGAATAGATACGAATGCTGGGACCGCCCACGGTAAAATGAAGATTGTTCGGATAATCGCCTTCCCTTTAATACCAGGCTGATTTACGATAATTGCTAAGAAAATACCAAGTGCAACTTGTAATGTCGTTGCAACGAATGTCCAAATGACAGTCCAAGAAAATACACTTAAAAATGTCTCTCGCCACATCGGTAATGTAAAGATATCAATAAAGTTTTTAAATCCTACCCAATCTACTAATTTAGCTGGAGGAGAATGATATAAATCATAGTTCGTAAATCCAATTAAAATTACGAAGATGATTGGAAATACAACTACAAAGATAAGTAATAGAAAACCTGGTGAAACCATTAAATATGGAAAACCTTGATCTAGTAAATTACGGTATTGCTCTTTTACAGAGTTTAAAGGGGTTCCTATATCACGTTTCTTCCCGTTTTGGTATGCATCATATAAATTAAATGCATATATTCCGAGTCCAAACACGATGACGATAAGTGCCAAAATTCCTTCTACTAATAGAAAGACAGAATGGTCACGTGGAACTTCTGTACCAAGCGTTACAATTCCCCATAATCCCATATTTAATAAATCAGCAAAGGCTACAATAAATGAACCTGTTAATACTAGAAAAATAAGACCTTTTACAAATTGCTTATTATACATTTGGCCCACGCCTGGAATGATAGATAACATGGTTGCCATTTTCCTATGCTTTGAACCGTTTAAACCGTTTGCTGGTTCCATAGATGTTTGCATGTTCCTTCCCCCTTTTTTCTGGGAGAGAATTCGTACCCCTCATATGAGAGGCACGAATTTCACCTTATTTTTTCTTACTATGATTTGCCTCAATATTACCTTTAATTTGCTTCACTGCATTATCAAGTGCTGCTTTTGGTGCCTCTTTTTCCGTAACAACTAATTGAAGCGCATCTCCAGCTGGTTTCCATACTTCTTGCATTTCTGGAATGTTCGGCATTGGAATTCCATTTTCAGATTGTGTTGCAACTGCTTTTGCAGCTTCATTATCTTTAATGATTGGATCTTCCATCACTGCTTTTACTGGAGGAATTTCTTTTGTTTTCTCAAATCGAATTTTTGCGTTTTCTTCATTTGTTACCCATTCAGTGAACTTTGTAGCTAAATCATTTTGTTTAGAGAAACTTGTTACATGCCATCCTTTAACCCCAACAAATGTTTTCATCGGTTGACCATTTGGTAATTTTGGCATTGGAGCAACACCATAATCAATTCCGTTCTTTTCCATTGCTTGGAACGCCCATGGGCCGTTCATGATAGATGCTGCTTTTCCTTCGTTAAATAGTCCATCAGCAGCAGGTCCACCAGATTCACCGATAATACCTTTCGGGAATAACTTTTCTTTGTACCATTTTTGAAGATATTCAGCACCTTGTACCGCTCCGCTATTATTTAATCCAACATCACTTGCATTTGGCTTTCCATCTTTTTCACCAAATACGTAACCACCCATACCTGCCATGAATGCATTAGCAAAGTAGAAGTTATCTCCTAATGTTAAGAATCCGTACTTGCCATCTTTTGTAAATTCTTTTGAGAAGTTAAACAGCTCATCCATCGTTTCTGGCGCTTTTGGCATTAATTTTTTATTGTAGATAAAGACTGGTGTCTCAATTGCTTTTGGTAAACCATATAATTTTCCGTTATATGTCTGTGCTTCTATTGATGATTCAGTAAATTTACTCTTCACAGCATCATCAGCTTTCACTTCAGAAAGTAAACCTTCTGTTACTGCGTTTCCGATTTGATCATGTGGCAATGTTACAACATCTGGTCCGGTCCCCGCTGGTCCATCAAGGCGTAACTTCTTCACTTGATCTGTCATTTGCATTTCAACAACTTTTACTTTTACTTTATATTTTTCCTCAAAGCTTTTCACTGCTGGTTCTAAACCAACACCTTTTTTATCATCTTCCCAAACGAGAAGATCGTAATCTTTCTTTGCTTTACTTTCTTCTTTCTTCCCTGAATCTTTCGGTCCACATGCAGATAACATACCAATTGATAATGCTGAAACCGTTAATAATGATAATGCTTTCTTCATCCCAAAAACCTCCCTAAATTGTATATGTACCTTATTAATTGAAAACGTTTGCATTGAATGGTTTAATAGAAGCGCAAACAATATCTCAATCTATGAAAACGTTTGCGCTATTTGTCTATCATTATACATTCTTTTATTTATTTTGCAAATATTAATTTTAAAAATATTATTAATAAACTCTTTATACATTGACTTTATATGAAATGAATACTACTCTTATAAGCAATATTAAAGCTATGCAAAAGGCAATCGTTTGCAACATATGCTTTATTATTACACGTAAGGGAACAATATGTATGGAGATATTAAAGGGGGATTTTCTATATGCTTAAAGAAGCCATTTATCATAGGCCAAAAGATAATTATGCATACGCTTACGATGAAAAAACGATTCACATCCGAATACGTACGAAAAGAGACGATGTTCAAAGCGCCACTCTTATTTACGGTGATCCTTATGATTGGAACGATGGGAAGTGGATTACATCAAATACAGCGATGAGAAAAACTGGCTCTACTGCATTGTTTGATTATTGGTCCATTTCCATCGAGCCAAAATTTAAGCGCTTACGTTATGGATTTGAATTAAAAACGGAGACAGACACGCTTATTTATGCAGAGCGAGGCTTTTTTTCCAGTATTCCAAACGATGATGTTGGTAACTTCTTCTGTTTTCCATTTATTCATGCAAATGATGTATTTCAAGCACCTTCCTGGATTAAAGACACCGTTTGGTATCAAATTTTCCCAGAACGGTTTGCGAATGGGGATCGTGCACTAAATCCAGAAAACACCCTCCCTTGGGGCAGCGCTGAGCCAACTCCAACTAATTTTTTTGGCGGAGATTTTGCTGGCATTATTCAAAATCTTGATTATCTTGTTAAACTTGGAATTTCGGGAATATATTTCACACCTATTTTCAAAGCACATTCAAACCATAAGTATGACACCATTGACTACATGGAAATCGATCCGCAATTTGGCACTAAAGAAACGTTCAAAGAACTCGTTCAGGCATGTCATACACACGGTATAAAAGTAATGCTCGATGCCGTGTTTAATCATAGTGGATACTTTTTCGATAAATTTCAAGACGTACTAAAAAATGGTGAGCAATCAGCATATAAAGAGTGGTTCCATATTCATGAGTTTCCAATTAGAACTGAGCCACTTCCGAATTATGATACTTTTGCGTTTACACCATTTATGCCTAAATTGAATACAGCACATCCTGATGTAAAAGAGTATTTACTTGAAGTAGGGCGTTATTGGGTAAGAGAATTCAATATAGACGGTTGGCGCCTTGATGTAGCAAATGAAGTCGATCATAGCTTTTGGAGAGAATTCCGAAGCGAGATAAAAGCATTAAATCCTGAAGTATATATTTTAGGAGAAATTTGGCACGATGCACTACCATGGTTACAAGGAGATCAATTTGATGCTGTAATGAGCTATCCTGTTACAAACGCTCTACTGTCTTACTTTGCTAACGATTCCATTAAAGCAAATGAATTTATGAAACAAATTACAGAATCTCTACATTCCTACTCTATGAACGTAAATGAAGCAGCGTTTCATTTATTAGACAGCCATGATACACCAAGAATATTGACAACATGTAACGGAGATAAAAATAAGTTAAAGTTACTTAATGTATTCCACCTTTCTTTCATCGGCTCTCCTTGTATTTATTATGGAGACGAAATTGGTATGGACGGCAGTATGGACCCAGCTTGCCGCAAATGTATGATTTGGGATACGAAAGAACAAGATCATCTATTATTTACACATGTACAAACATTAATTTCATTACGAAAGCAATATAAAGCATTTGGAGGACATGGTACTTTCCAATTCATCGAAGCAAATGATGAATATAATTATATTTCTTATACGAAAACATATGAAGATGAAACTATCTTTTTCGTTCTAAATCCGACTGATAGTGAAATTACTGCTTCCCTCCCTCTCCATGTTACTGGAAAGAAAATCATTAACATTTATACAAACGAAGAATTTTCAGCGGAAGCACGTGTATTACAAGTTACACTTCCTCCATATGGATTCTCAATCTTAAAATGGTAATAAAAAAGCCTTATACCAAGTGGTATAAGGCTTTTTCTTATTTCAATTTAAATACCATCGCTTCATACGGACGTAATGTCATGTTATCTATCGATCCATTCTCTACGTCGTAATTGTGTATGAATAACTCTGCTTCACTATAATTAATGCCCTCAGGCAATTCAAATACACATTCTTCCGCCGTAAAGTTTGCAATGACAAGAAGTTTTTCTTCTCCATATGTTCTTACGTATGCAAAAATAGAAGGGTTATTCTCTAATATTAAATCATATGATCCATACACAATAATCTCATTATTTTTACGTAACTCAATTAATTTTTTATAGTAATAAAAAATTGAATCTTTATTTTGGATCGCTTGTTTCACATTGATTTCTTTATAGTTAGGGTTTACCGTAATCCAAGGCTCACCTGTTGTGAATCCAGCATGATTCTGATCGTCCCACTGCATCGGTGTTCTAGCATTATCTCGGCCTTTTATATAAATAGACTGCATCACTTTATCTATATCTTCACCGCGCTCTATAACTTTTTCCTTATACATATTTAATGTTTCAATATCTCGATATTCATCAATCGATTCAAATCGAACGTTTGTCATTCCGATTTCTTCTCCTTGATAAATATACGGTGTTCCTTTCATCATATGAAGTACCGTCGCTAACATTTTCGCAGATTCAATGCGATACATTTCATCATTACCAAAACGAGATACAACGCGAGGCTGATCATGGTTATTCCAATATAGGCTATTCCATCCTGTATGCTCTAATGCCTTTTGCCACTTCGTTAAATTCTCTTTTAAAGTAAGGAGTGAGCATGGTTTGACATCCCATTTTCCGCCTTCTCCTGAATCTAAATCCATATGTTCAAATTGGAATACCATCTGCAGTTCTTTTCGTTCTTCCCCAGTATACATTTTCGCCTCTTCTGTCGTTACACCAGGCATTTCACCAACCGTCATAATATCATAATGAGACAATACTTCTTCATTCATTTCATGTAAATATTTATGAATGTTTGGACCGTTCATAAAATGCTTATGACCTGAAACATACCCCTCTTCTTCGGTTTCAACAGCTGGTAACCCCTCTTCTTTAGAAATAAAATTAATAACATCCATACGGAAGCCATCAATTCCTTTTTCTAACCAAAACTTCATCATTTCATAAACATCTTGTCTTACCTTTTCATTATCCCAATTTAAATCCGGCTGTTTTTTAGAAAACAGATGTAAATAATATTCATCTGTCATTTCATCATACTGCCATGCTGATCCACTAAAAGCTGCGCCCCAGTTGTTCGGCTCTTTTCCTTCTTTTCCAGGACGCCATATATAGTAATCTCTATATTTATTATCTTTTGATTTACGTGACTCAATAAACCAATTATGTTCGTCAGAAGTATGATTAACAACTAAGTCCATCATAAGTTTCATATTACGTTCATGCATTTCATGTAATAGCTCATCCCAATCTTCCATCGTTCCGAACTCATTCATAATTTTACAATAATCACTTATATCATAACCATTATCATCATTTGGAGATTCATAGACCGGCGATAACCAAATGACATCAATCCCTAATTCTTTTAAGTAATCTAGCTTTGAAATAATACCACGAAGATCCCCAATACCATCACCGTTACTATCCATAAAGCTACGAGGATAAATTTGATATACTACACTTTCTTTCCACCATTGTTTTTCCATTATGCTACCCCATTTCATTAATAATTCGATTTTCTTTTTTAAGGCGCAAACGTTTTCATTAATGAATGATAACAGATTCTATCTTAATTTAAAATAGCGCTTACAACTTTTGTTCTTATTTTTCTAAGAAAACATATGAAAATTACTAATATTCCTCTAACAAATGAAAACGTTTTATTTTTTTGTTTATTTTTTAAATCTATTAGTTTATAATGAACTCAAAGAAAACGTTTGCATAATTATTTCTAGGGGGAAATACCATGGCAGAACTGAAATTAGAAAACATTTATAAAATATATGATAATAACGTAACAGCTGTAACAGACTTCAATTTACACATTCAAGATAAAGAATTTATCGTATTTGTCGGTCCTTCTGGATGCGGAAAATCTACAACATTACGAATGGTAGCTGGACTTGAAGATATTTCAAAAGGAGAGTTTTCAATTGATGGTAAGCTAATGAATGATGTCCCTCCAAAAGATCGCGATATCGCAATGGTCTTCCAAAACTATGCTTTATATCCACATATGAGTGTGTATGATAATATGGCATTTGGATTAAAACTTAGAAAAATACCAAAAGACGAAATCGATCGTCGTGTGAAAGATGCAGCAAAAATTTTAGGACTGGAACAATATTTAGATAGAAAACCGAAAGCGTTATCTGGTGGGCAACGTCAACGTGTTGCGTTAGGTAGAGCGATTGTTCGAGACGCGAAAGTTTTCTTAATGGATGAACCTTTATCCAACTTAGACGCTAAATTACGTGTTGCAATGCGCTCAGAAATTTCTAAATTACACCACCGCCTTGGAACAACAACGATTTACGTAACACATGATCAAACAGAAGCAATGACAATGGCTTCACGTCTCGTTGTTATGAAAGACGGAAAGATTCAACAAATCGGAACGCCAAAAGAAGTATATGAAACACCTGAAAACATTTTCGTTGGTGGATTTATTGGCTCTCCAGCGATGAATTTCTTCCGTGGTAAATTAACTGAAACCGATTTCGTTATAGACAATGCAATAAAAATTAAAGTAACTGAAGGAAAAATGAAAATGTTGCGTGAACAAGGCTATGTACATAAGGAAATAGTTTTAGGTATTCGCCCTGAGGACATGCATGATGAACTCTTATTTTTAGAAGCTTCTCAATCTACCGCCTTTACAACAAAAATCGAAGTTGCTGAATTACTAGGTGCTGAATCTATTTTATATATGAAACTTGGAAATCAAGATTTTGCAGCACGTGTTGATGCAAGACATACATTTTCACCTGGAGATCAAATTAAACTAGCATTTGATATGAATAAAGCGCATTTCTTTGATAGCCAAACTGAACAACGAATTCGTTAAAAAATAACTTTCTACTATATAACATACAAAAAAACCGTCCACATATTTTGAGGGCGGTTTTCATTATTATACGAGGGCTTCTACTGTATGAAATGATTGTCCTTTCGTGCCAATAATACCGAAAATCGGTAAGTCACTCAGCACCACTTCTTCTTGCTGTTTCATAAAAGATGACGTTAATTGTTTTATCTCTATCCAAACGTCATTAATACAAAGTACATTGGAATCGTTCTCTTGTTGGCGAGAAAAAATAGAATCTATTTTATATAAACCAGCATTTTGAAAAAGCATATCAATGCGACTGAATGCATTCAAAGTAATGCTGATTACGCGTTGCCAATCACCTTGCTTCTCCATATCATAGGATACAAAAAGTGCTTCTCCGCCTAGATTCGTAATTTCCTCCACTGTTGCTTGTCCACTTTCTTGATCAATGTCCGTCACAATTACTTTTGCGCCTTGTTTAGCCAACAAAAGAGCTGTATTACGTCCAATACCGATGCCACCGCCAGTTACGATAGCAACTTTTCCTGCAAGCTTCATTTTCATTACCCCTTCTATAAGTCTTACCGTTATTCAGTATACTTCTTTATGAGATTAGTCTGCAAGCAAGAAAAATTGCTTATTCATTTGTAAGCGATTACTTTTTTATTCCTTCTTTTTTCTTACTATTACGCTGATCGAAAACTAATCCGATGAAAATTAAAATCCCCCAAAAGATTACGCTACCTCCAGTCATTTCAATTTCCCCCTTATTATATAAAGATATTATTTTAATCATTATAACATTTTCTTAATTTTCAATCTATTAAAACCAAAAATGATATGGATTAACTTTTTCTTATTATATATCCTTTAAAATATATTTGAATAATAAAGTGAAACTTTAATCAGTGGGGGTTTTCTTCATCCCCCACTGATTATTAGCCCTCACCAATCGGACTTTAATGGGCAGCCCGACCCCCACCTAAATTCTTTGCTTTCGCTGAATTTTGAGGTGAGGGTCTTACTGCCCATTACAGCGGGATAAAAAAAGACCCTCTTATTTTATGTATAAAAAGGTCTCTGTTTTATTATACAA
>NZ_BPLI01000040.1:0-18731 GCF_019656175.1 Bacillus sp. BML-BC051 | reverse complement strand
CTAAGTGGGGGAGTGTTCATTGCTTTAGAAAATGATGTATGATATATTGTCAACGTAACTTATTAAAAGTGTTTAATAAGTATGTTGATTAAGGTGGTGAGCGATTTGAGTGAACAATTTGTTACTCAAAAATCGATTAAAGAGACGATCCTTCGCGGCATTCGTACAGCTCTTCTAGAACAAGGTAGTGCGACGAAAGTTGAGCTTAGTAATACATTAGAAATTAGTTTTCCAACGATTAGTAAATTTATAGAAAATATGAAACAAGATGGTGAAGTCACTTTAGTTGGTTTAGATGATTCAAGTGGCGGAAGAAGAGCGAAACGATATGCGTATAATCCGGAATATATGTTAGGATTAGCGATATTTTTAGAGAAAAATGAAACAAACTATACCATTTTTAACTGTTTAGGGGAAGTAAAAGAACAAGGAAGTACTTCAAGTGTATTAATGGATACGGGCTTACATGTATTAGCAGAACATATAGAAGGTCTTATAGCTTCATTTCCGAAAATAAGCTCTATATCAATTGGTGTGCCTGGTGCGGTCGATAATGGGCGTATTTTCTATATTCCTGGTTATGAAAAGTTCCAAAATTTCCATTTGAAAAGCCACTTAGAGGATCTGTTTTCAATACCTGTAGTAATAGAAAACGATATGAATGCCGCCGTGCTTGGCTATTATAAAAGCACTGGAAATAACGACAATTCATCTCTTGTGTATTTGTATTCAGGTCAAAATGGCCCAGGGGCAGGGATTATGATAAATGGAGATGTAGTAAGAGGAAGTACCTTTTTCTCAGGAGAGATATCTTTCGTTCCGCAGTACGATAATAAAAATTTCTTACAAGCTTTGAGAAGTGAAGATTCGAATAATCCAGAGGAATATAATATAGATGCTATTACCCGTTTAATTTCTACATTCATAGCTATTATAAATCCACATGCGTTTATTTTCTGTGATGATGAAGTAAATCAATTTGTAATAGATCAAATTGTAAAAACTTGTCCGCAGTACATTCCGGCGGAACATATTCCGAAAATAACAGTGAGCGATTGGAAAGAAGATTATTTATATGGATTAAAAAGTCTTGGACTTGATCTTATGATTACAAGAACAAGCAAAGAAAATTAAATATCAAATTGTTGGTTGAATACTGTAAAAGAAAAGGTGTCGATTATGAAAATTGAACATGTAGCAATTTGGGTAAATGATTTAGAAGGTATGCGTGATTTCTATAAACAGTACTTCGGTGGTGAAGAAAATAGCTTATATCACAATCCGAAAAAGCAGTTTGAATCTTATTTTATAACTTTTGAAGGTGGAGCACGTCTAGAACTTATGAGGCAGGTAGGGATAGACGATAATACACAAACACAAACAATAGGATATGCGCATATTGCCTTTTCTGTAGGTAGTAAAGAAAAGGTGAATGAATTAACTAATATATTAAGAGAAGCAGGATACCCTGTATTAAACGGCCCACGTACTACAGGGGATGGTTACTATGAAAGTGTAGTAAGCGACCCTGAAGGAAATCAGATTGAGATAACAATCTAACATAAACAAGCTCATTTCGCGTTATCATGACGGGAAATGAGCTTGTTTTATTTCTATAAAAATATGTAATGTTTTTTAATTGGAGTGCTGAAACTCCTTAATAATTCTCTCAATAACAGGAGGAAGATTACTAGGTAACTCATCAAGCGGAAAGAAGCGTAGTTCTTTCGATTCCGTTTGGTCGCATACAAGTTCACCATTGAATTCGCGGCAAATATAAACAACGAGTACACCGTGTACTTGATCGCCGTTTGGGTAGATTTGAAAGAAATCAGGTCCTGAGTATGTACGGAATAGTTCTGGATTTTTAATGATAAGTCCCGTTTCTTCATATACTTCTCGCTTTAAAGTCTCTTCTAACGTTTCGTTATATTCTAAGGCACCACCAATAATACCCCAGCGGTTAAAATCTGTACGGAGCTGCAGTAATATTTCATTTTTCTCATTTAATATAATGGCGTGTGAACCGATTAAAATAAGTGGTTGATTACCTACTAGATTTCTCATGTCTTCAATATATCCCATAGTTGTTCTCCTTATATTTTAATAATAGTTAGGAAGTTCTTTTAACATTCTTTCTGTTTTACGTGCTGTATAGGCTAAGTTATGATCATCTTTTGTTCTGAAAAATAATGTGCGTAAAAAGGTTTTAATGTTGGCACATAAAATACAATACTCATTAAGCGAAAGGCGTTTTCTAATTTGAGGAAGCCTTTTTATTTTTTTATGAATAATAGAGACTAACTCGTCTTGTGGAAAGTCATGATACAGCATTGCTAGTAACGGCGTAATAATGCGTTCGTCTTCGTTATTGTGAAAAAGATCAGATGGGATAAAAATTTTATTTAATAAGCAATGAATTAATTCTTCATACCATTCAAAGGTCGTATAGGAATTGTGAACAATTTCAGTAAAGGCATCTGATACGTGGGCAAGACAATGAGCCCATCCTTTATTTTCAATATAGCCTCGAAAATCCGTTTCTAAGTTTGTATATGAAATGAGTTTGTTTTTTATTTCTTCAATATCTTCCTCTGTGAAAAAGTAGTGCGAGTTAGCGAATTGGAGTATTAGCGCGATTAACGAAACAGTGTAAGAACGTGTGAAAACCCCATCTGTATGTGGGGAGTGAATATCACAATATAAATACTCATCGCTTAAACAAGTTTGCAGAAGTAATTTCAGCTGATCATCCATAAGGAATTCATGATGAATGAAATAGGAAAAGCATTTATATATAAGTTGGTAACGAACGTAACTATCAGTCGTTCCGACATACTGAAGCATATTGAGCGTTAACTCATTTATATCTATATGTTGCAGTTGCGTATAGTCATTTTGTTGTATAAGCTCTAACTGTTGTTGTAACGTTGTAATATCCAATGGAGAACCTCCTCCGCACTTTAAAGATGCGATGTTTTCTAGTATTCTATATATTCAAGGACAATCCTGCTCATGCAAGGAGAACAAGTAGAAATTCGAGTATGACATAGATGAGGGAAGTATATGATGACTATAGAACAGTTAGAAAAACATTTTAAAATAAGAAGAAATGCTTCTTCTATCATGATAAAAGAAAATAATGCAGAGTCTTTTACAGAAGAGCAATTAAAGGAAATGATGCAATATTGCGTTGCTGAGGCTGAAAAAGAGGGAATAGAAAACTTACATTTTGAGATTTCTTCAAAAAGCCCAAATTACGATGTGTATAAGAAATGTTTTGAAACGTATTTATTTGAATATATTACTGAAAACATGATTGTGTTTAAGGATATATATGAAGTAGAAGATGTAGAAAGTGAAATTGATTTTAAGCTTATTGAAGAAGTAGGAGAAGATACTTTTTATTCTCTTTGGAATGAAATGACGGAAGAACAAGTCACTTATGATCAATTTGTAAATATGATGTTGCAAGAAATTGGTGAGCAATGGAAAGAGCATTGTTTAACAGCGAGTGTAGGTGAAGAGCCGGTAGGAATTGTAATCCCGCATATTGAAAAGGGGACGTTAGAAGAAGGAAAACTCATGTATTTCGCAGTCGCTCCAAATATGCGAAATAAAGGGTATGAAACGGTATTCTTTACAGGAGCAATGTTTGTCTTAAAAGAAATAGGCGCATCATATTATATTGGCGAGACAAATGTACAAAATGAGTGGATGAAGGATGTTTTTGAAAAGAATGGATGTCAGTTATTAAGTTGTACTGAGCGATATGTGAGGAATTTTTAGGAGGGGGAATGGTCTATATTCTCGAACTCGTATAGCGGGAGGGGACTATTTATGTTAAAACAATCCATGCATTCATTCGTTGTACTGTATCCAAAGATATTGTTAGAAGGCTGGAAAATTGAAGGAGTTTCAGAACGTTATGAAGGCGAAAAGTGGGAAACTTTTTGGTTTCAGGTTGTTACTCCATCTGGAATGTTTCGGGTAAAAGAATTTTTTCTCGATATAATGGAGCCAGTATTTCCAGATACCTGTATTTCTCAAGCAAAAGGAGATTGTTTTCAATATAAATGGCTTGTGTATTGGAAAGGTGTAAATTATAAGGGAAAAGAAAGTTACGTTACATCTAGATGGAAAACACAAATTGAAGTTTCTGTTGATCGTGGATATATAAACCAAGATGAGATGGAACGATTTCTATTTGAGTTACAACCGATAAATATGGAGTTTGGGAAAACGATATTACATACACCATTTCACTTATTAAGCTTTCAAGCGAAGAGAGGTGAAATGGGTGAGATAGGAAGATGTCGTGAGTGGAATGCTCCCGAAGACGTCTCCTATGTTAAATTATCAATTCATGAAAAGGTAAGTTGGCAACTTGAATCCGTTGGTTCCGGAAATGATGAAATACAATATGTATACTGGGATGAAGATAATGAACTATATGTACTTTGGGTTTGTCGGCATAAAAACAAAGCGTACTATCCTGTTTCTTCTTGGACAATGAATTATGGCCCAAAACAAATTATAAATGGATTAGAGTTTTATTCGCACCCTAATCGCGGAACAGTTGTATATGAAAACCTCGGTAATGAACAAATCGTATACGTATTTCGAGGGAGTCCGTGTACAACTTATGAACAAGTAAAAGAACTTTTTGCCTGTTTGTAAGATAAAAAGAAAAATGAGAACGACAAAATAGATATTTCTATAATACAATAAAGAAAGATTCGATTATATGAGAAAGCGTTGGTGAAAGAATGGAGCAGCAAAGAAATTGGTTACAAGCAACTGTAGAAAGAAATGAAGACAATACGCTATATATAAAGTGGGAAAATAATATAGAAGAAGTTCGTATTTATTGGAGTACTTCACCAGAGCATATTGAAGAAAATGGAGAATTACTTGCAACGGTAAATGGAGAATCATCATGTACAATTGAAAACCCGAGTGAAAATGAGCGTCCATATTTTAGAATAGTAGGAAGTAATGGACAAGCAGTGACAGTAGCTGAGCGTAGATTGCCATTACAAGGCGCGTTTAACTTCCGTGATATGGGAGGCTATGAAACGACTGAAGGCCGTAAAGTAAAATGGGGCAAGTTGTACCGTTCTGAAGAATTAGCAGGACTAACAGAGTGGGATATCGACTATTTAAAAAAGTCTGGGTTAAAGTTAATTTGTGACTACCGTACAGATTTTGAAGTGAAGCATAAGCCGAATCCTGAGATTACAGGTGCTCGTCAAGTGTGCTTACCAGTTATGCAAGATTTAGCGAAAGACTTGAATATTAATGAATTTTTCCAAGTTGGTGACCTTTCTATGTTAGGGAAACCAGGCGAGTATCTTGTGAAAATGAATCAAGATTTCATAAGTGGTAATGAAGCATTCGTAAGTTTCTTAAACTTAGCACAAAATCCAGAAAACTTACCGTTAGTAAACCACTGTACAGCTGGAAAAGATCGTACAGGATTTGGATCAGCACTATTATTACTTTTACTAGGCGTACCGGAAAAAACAGTAATGGAAGATTATTTACTAAGTAACGGTTTCCGTGAAAAGTTAAATGAAAAAATGATGGCCTTTTTAGGTGCAAAACTACAAAACGACGAAAGCAGAGCGATATTAGGTGCAATGTTTGAAGCGCGCGCTGAATATTTACAAGCTGCAATTGATGAAGTGAAAAAGCAATACGGTTCAGTTGAAGCATATGCTGAAAAAGCACTTGGCTTTACGAAAGAGTCGTTAGAGGAAATGAAAGTGTTATTGCTAGAGGATAAATAATGAGGGGGAGGCTAATTGGATTAGCCTCCTGTTTCTATTATGAAATTTTTCGTTGCCTTATTATCCCTATGACAATTGGAATAACTGTCCCAATTAACAATATCGGTAAAAATAATTTTCCGAAACCGCCGCTCCATTTTAAAGCTATTGAAATGGTTTCAAATTGGATGAAAGCAAAAATAAGTAAACAGACATTTTTTAATTGATTTAGCATTTTTCTGCTGTTTAAATAAAACTGTTTAGCGTTTGATTCATTCAGTCTTTGTGGGTAGTTATGAACTTCTGGAAACTTTTCTAAAGCCTGCATTAAAAGGAGTATGAATAGCCCTATTCCTGGCAAAAGCAAAAGTTCCCACTTTGATCCCCAGCGATCTACAGCTCCATATGCGTTATAATGTGCGGGCACTTCCTCGGGCAATCTTCCCCAAATGATGATCAAAAAAATGATTGATCCAAAGAACAATGAATATCCAATGATATCTCCAGCCCATTCACTTTTTGTTTTTGGGATGTGTATTTTTGGTCTTTCCCACGAATTTACTATGTCTTTCCGCCCCTTTCTATTCCTGTATTACCTTTTTAAAATCGGGTCATTATCCAAATTATCTCAAATTTATAGTATTTTCACAATTAATTATTTTTGAATAACATAACTCGTATGCCTTAAAGCAACTTTAAATTCTCTGTACAGTTACTATTTATAAAGGGAAAAAGTTCGACTTAAGAGCCAATTAATGAGAAAATACAAGTTGTAAATAACGTACTAGTTGAGGAGAGCATAATGAAATATAAAGTTATATTATTCGACGTAGACGATACATTATTAGATTTTCCTGAAACGGAGAGAAACGCATTGCATAAAGCGTTTGTACAGTTCGGGATGCCTACAGGGTATGATGATTATCTTGCAAGTTATAAAGAGATTAGTAATGGATTATGGAGAGATTTAGAAAATAAAATGATTACGCTAAGTGAATTAGCGGTAGATCGATTTAGACAATTATTTGCCATTCATAATATAGAAGTAGATGCACAGCAATTTAGTGATGTATACCTTGAAAACTTAGGGAAAGAAGTACACCTTATAGAAGGTGCAGTGCAATTATGTGAGAAACTACAAGATTGCAAGTTAGGTATTATTACGAATGGATATACGAAGGTACAACAATCGAGAATTGGAAATTCGCCTTTATGTAATTTCTTTGATCATATTATTATTTCAGAAGAGGTTGGTCATCAAAAACCAGCACGTGAGATTTTTGATTATGCATTTGAGAAGTTTGGGATTACTGATAAATCAAGTGTACTAATGGTCGGAGATTCGCTAACTTCTGATATGAAAGGCGGAGAAGATTACGGCATTGATACGTGTTGGTATAATCCAAGTTTGAAAGAAAATAAGACAGATGTTAAGCCGACTTATGAAGTGGAGAGCCTGCTACAAATTTTAGAAATTGTGGAAGTGGCGGAAGAAAAGGTAGTTTCATTTTAATTGTGTTGATATTTGTCGATAAGTCGATATTCTTTGTCGAATCGTCGATATAATTTGAGTTGCGTTCAATTTATAGGTACGATCGGTGTAATAACTAGAGGTGAGTAAAGAATGTTAACGTTTTTATTTGAGTTAGACAAGGCTATTCCGCAGGAGGATGAGCCAAAGTATGATGCTTATACAAAGGGCTTTATTGAAGGGGATTTAACGATTCGCGCGAGTGACAGCGTACTTTTTCAGAAGTCATGTATGAAGGTCGCAGAGCTCGGCATTTATTTAGGACAGTGGATGGAACAAGTACAATACGGTCAAAACGTACATATGAATTATGAAACGAGTGACCGTGAGGAAGTAATTCTCGGATTCTTCTATGAAGAGGAAGATCAGTGGAGAATTTCTTCTAGTTGGCAACAATTTGAACTTCAAGAGCGTATATCCACGACAGCATTAGTAGAGAGCGTCGGGCGTTATTTATATGAGCTAAATAAGGAACTGCGCGCGATAGAATATCCTGTTACGTTTGATCAGTATTTAAGAGGAGAGCGAGTGATACAGCTTTCTTACAAACGACTGTGCGATAGTAAAGCGGATACGACGTCGATAGAGGTTTACAATGAAAGCAAGCAAGTAGGCGCAGTACGGGGCTATTATAAAAATACGTTGATGAGAGTGCTAGACTTTATTCCGAAAGTCGGTAGTAATATCATTTATGAAATAAAGGATAGTAGGGACAATATTCGCGTCATTGCAAAGGATGTAAGTAGGCAGCGTCAAAGAAGGATTTTAGTAACGTACATCGATCATAATGATGCAGAACATGAAATACTTATATGTGATGGAAAGTTATTAGATGCAAATTTCTTATTTACCTTTACATATAAGAGAGAAGAATATGTTGTTCACAAAACTACAATTGGGCTTGGCAAGTTATTACGAAACGGCTATGTAATTGCAGATTGGAATATTCGTCTTGAGGAAGATATGTATGATATCGAGATGGATGTATATGATGAAGATTATATAGAGGATCAATATTTACTGTTAGGCGTATTCCATGCTGTTTTGTATGGGTGATAAATGAGAAGTACCGGTATTCTTCATGGAAAGAATGCCGGTATTTTTATATGATTTTTTGTCTTCAATTAATCCTCGAAAATAAAAACCTCATCAATTGTACTATGAAGAGCCTTCGCTATATCGTAAGCGAGTTGCAAGGAAGGATTATATTTTCCTTTTTCGAGATGGCTAATTGTTTCACGGCGTACACCAACTGTTTTCGCTAAATCTTCTTGTGTCATATGTAATTTTGCACGGTATTCTTTTATTCTCGTTACGAACGCCATGGCGCATCTTCCATTTCATCAACAGGTTTATCGTAAAAGAACATAGAGAAGCCGAACGTAAGAATGAGTGTGCTAAAAATAAGAGCGATATCAATCTCTTGTAGCGCCGGGTTTGGAAATAACATTTCAATAAACATAATGATAGCGGTAGTTAGTAATGTAACGATAAATGCGTTGCGGCACGATTTATTGACGATTTGTTCAAATAATTCATCTTGTTGAACCGTTCTATAAGTCGTGAAAAAGGAGAAGAAACAGAACATAGTAAACAATCCTTTTTCATAAAAAAAGCCGAGGAAACCGAAGAAACCGAGAAATCCCCATTAAATCGGGATAAATCACGTTATGTTATAAATATATCACATATGGAAATGTGTGATAATAATAGTTTTCCAATTCTTTTCATAATAATAGTAAAAAGAGGAAATATACTGCGAAATAAGGAGGATAATATTGTAAAATGGTTGTAAGGAGGGGGAGGAAGGAATGCTAACTTGGATCATGATCGTTGTATTACTTGTAGTGATTACTGTAGTGGCAACGGTGTTAATTGGGCGGAATGGTGATGCGAATTATAGTAAAGCGACAAAAGGGAATATTAAACGGCTGACGATGATCTATATTTTACTAGCTGTCGTTTTAATCGTTGGATTAGGCGTGTATATTTATTTTAAAGGTTAAAAAAACTGAAGAAATATAAAAATCTAAAAATAGAAGTATGCTATAATATTAATATAGTTATTTGGTAATTAAGGAAAGGATTGGATGGAATGATTGAAATTACGAATGTGTCGAAAAGTTATAATGGGTCTACCTATGCAGTAAAAGATTTAAGTTTATCTGTGCCTAGCGGAGAAATCTTTGGATTTTTAGGACCGAATGGTGCGGGTAAATCAACGACAATTAAGATGATTACTGGTATTCATGGGGTGGACAAAGGAACGATTACGATTAACGGTAAAGATATTATGAAAAATCCGATGGAAGCGAAAAAGACGTTTGGTTATGTTCCAGATAGCCCAGATATGTTTTTACGATTAAAGGGCATTGAATATTTAAACTTTATGGCAGATATGTATGAAGTGCCGAAAGAAGTAAGACAAGAACGAATCGAGTCTTTAGCGAAGAAGTTTGATCTTTACAATGCTTTATCGGATCAAATTCAAAGTTATTCACACGGTATGAGACAAAAAATCGTTATTATTGGTGTGCTCGTGCATGAGCCAGATGTATGGATTTTAGACGAACCGTTAACGGGGCTTGATCCTAAATCTGCATATATTTTAAAAGAAATGATGAGAGAACATGCGGATAAAGGGAAGATTGTATTTTTCTCTACTCACGTATTAGAAGTAGCTGAAAAAATATGTGACCGCGTTGCAATTATTAATAAGGGAAATCTTCAGTTTAAAGGGAATTTAGATGAAATGAGAGATCATTTTAAATCCAATGAATCACTTGAAAAAATGTTCTTGGAGATGACGGGCAATGAGTAAAATTTGGACGTTAACGAAAGTATTATTGAAATTAAATTATGCAGATTTCATAACAGATAAGAAGAAGCGATGGGCGTATGTATTTTCATTTGCAGCCATTTTATTTGTCGGCTTTTTAATATTTGGTTCTATCACGCACGGAATGTATGAAGGGATGAAACATTTAGGGCAAGACCCAGGAATGATTATTGCAATGGGGCTTGCGATTGCGAGTATATGGGTATTTTTAATGAGTATAACGAACATTTTAACTGTATTTTACTATAGTAATGACATTGAAATGTTATTGCCATTACCATTGAAACCAGCACAAATTATTTCGGCAAAATTTTTAACGGTATTAATTACACAATACGTAATGAGTTCATTTATTTTATTACCAATCTTTATTACGTACGGGTTAAAAAGTGGTGCATTTATTACATATTACATATACATGATTTTTATTTACTTACTCTTCCCGATTGTGCCGTTAGTATTAGCTTCATTACTGATGACAGTTATTATGAGGTATACGAATATAGCGAAAAATAAAGACCGAGGCAATATATTTATTGGAATCGTAAGTATACTATTTATTGTAGGAATTAATGTATTTTTACAGTGGAAAAATAAAAGCTCGTTTTCTGAAGATGCAATTACGAATTACCTTGCGAACAACCAATCTTCACTTTTAGTACAAATGACAAATTATTTTCCAACTACATATTTCGGAGCAGTGGCATTAGTAGAAAATGCAAATTGGAAAGGTCCGTTATACGTAATCATCTTTGCGCTTATTTCATTTGTATTCTTTGTGTTGTTTTATTACATTGCAGAGCGTACATATTTAAAAGGGGTTATTGGCCTTTCAACGAGCACAGCAAAAAAAGAGGTTATTTCAGCTGAAGGTTTACAGAAATCAACGGTACAAAGTTCACATTTGAAAGCGTATGTGAAAAAAGAATTTAAAACGTTATTCCGTACACCGCAATTTTTCTTAAATTGTATCGTACAAACTTTCGTTATGCCGATTATGTTATTCTTTGTTCTATTCGTGCAAGATGGAAATTTAAAGTGGATCACAGGGTATATTGATAACCCAAAATCAGCAGGTCTTGCAATTGGCGTTGGTCTTTGTGCATCGTTATTTTTAATGGGAAGTAACGTTATCGCAACAACATCATTTTCACGAGATGGAAGTTCATGGTTTGTGAATCGTTATTTACCAGTAAAAGCTTCGGATATCTTTTTTGCAAAAGCGATCACTGCTTGGTTAATTAATTTAATCATTTTAGCAGTATTCGGTATTACGATGGCGGTTGTAGCTGGGATTTCTCCTGTATTCATGTTACTGTGGTTTTTACTAAGTGCGAACGGGTTATTGTTAATTAATTTAATCGGTACACGCTGGGATGCACAAACTGCAGATATACATTGGGATACAGAACAGAAATTATTTAAGAGCCGCTATACAACATTGTGGAATTTTTTAGCTAATATCTTTATAGCTTTAGTTATTGTAGCGGGAGTAAGTTTATTATACTTCTTCCTTCAAGTAGGACTGTGGGTTATGTTTATTGTTTTATTTGTATTGTTTACCATTACCAACTATATTTTAATTAAAATGTTAAAATTAGGTGCAGAACGCATATTGGCAAATATTGAATAAAAAGATAGATCCTCTGTATTCGTGCAGGGGATTTATCCATAGATGGAGGAGAAAAGGTGAAGAAAATAGCAATTGTAACAGGGGCAACTCGTCTGAATGGAATTGGTGCAGCTGTATGCAAGGTGCTTGCTCAAGAAGGGATAGACATTTTTTTCACGTACTGGTCTCAGTATGATAAAGCGATGCCGTGGGGAATGCATGACAAAGAGCCCTTTTTGTTAAAAGAGGAGATTGAAAGTTTAGGTGTTCGTTGTGAAATGACAGAAATTAATTTATCGCAGTCGTATTCGCCAAATCGTTTGTTTTATATGGTCTCAGAACGTTTAGGTGATCCATCTATTTTAATTAATAATGCAGCGTATGCTACTCATACGAAAATTGAAGAATTAAATGTAGAACAGTTAGATAAACATTATACAGTGAATGTCCGCGCTACTATGTTATTAAGTTCATTATTTATAAAACATTATGCACTGAAAACGAGTGGCAGTATTATTAATCTTACTTCAGGGCAGTCATTAGGACCAATGCCTGATGAACTAGCATACGTAGCGACGAAAGGAGCAATTGAAGCATTTACAAAATCAGTAGCACCAGTTGCGATGGAGAAGGGGATTACAGTAAATGCAGTTGATCCAGGACCGACGAATACAGGATGGATTACAGAGGAACTGAAGCATCATTTAGTATGGAAGTTCCCACAAGGTAAAGTAGGAGAACCGTCAGATGCAGCACGCTTAATTTCTTTTTTAGTAAGTGAAGAAGCAAAATGGATTACGGGGCAAGTCATTCATTCGAACGGTGGTTACTCATAAATATATTATGTTAACAATTGTTGAGAAACAAAAAAATAAAAGAAAATTTTATTTTTTTGTTTAAATAAAATGTCAAGAAAGATAAAAATTTGATAGGAGAGTATATCGTCATATGAAGATATTAATTCTTCATTTGACAATATACTCTTTTTCTTTTACTACAGAGAAGAAAAATGAAGTAGAAGAAACTCGAATATTCAAATGGGTTTATCAGTTTTTGTACGTATTATTATGAAGATTACTGTCGGAAAGATGGTGATTCATGTGAAAAGGGATTTTTTAAGGGGAAATCGAATCGTAAAGGGGAGGATAAATAAAGTAAACATAGGGGGATTTATATGAAAATGAAAAAGGTCGCTATCGCATCGATAACAATTGGTACAATGCTTACTATGGCAGCTTGTAGTCCTTCAGCAGATAAAGAGAAAGAAAAGAAAGAACAAGTAACAGCGCAAAATGAAGGAGAAGCAAAAACGACAAGTGCAGATGAGACGTCAAAAACAACGAAAGATACTGAAAAAGATACAAATACTTCTTCAAATGAAAAAACAGATAAAGATGCAAAAAATACGAAAGAATCATCAGGAACAGAAAGTAATGGTAAAACATCATCTCAAAATGAGAATGTGAAAACAAAAGAAAAAGAGACGACAGGAAAAACGAATGACGAAACGACTAGCGGAAAAACGACAGATCAAAGTACAAGTACAAATTCAAACGGAAAAACAACGAAAGATCCGAAGAAAAGCGTAGCTGTGAAAACAAATGTTAAAGAAGTTGCTGCACTAATTGAAAGCTTAGACAAGCAATTAGCTGCAAATCCTAAATTAGAAACAGTAAATAAACTTGGAAAACAAATTAATGAAAAGTGGGATGTAATCGAGAAAGAGTTAGAAGCATCTCATCCAGCTGAATATAAAACAATCGGACAAAGTATGTATCCGTTAATTGTAGGAGCGGAGAAAGAAAAGATAGATATTAATAAAATGAAGTCATTAACGACGAAAACGAAAAAAGATTTAAATCAGTTATTGACGAAACTTTCGTAGTTTCAAAAGCCTACTTGTGTGAGTAGGCTTTTTTGTGTTGAGAGTGTAAGTAAAGTTTATGGGAAACCTAACGAAAAAGGATGGTGATAAAAATGACAATAGATCGAGTTTGTACAATTGGGCCAGCAAGTAATAATAAAGAAACGTTAGCGCAGTTAATAAACAATGGTATGAAAATAGTGCGCTTGAATTTATCACATGGCACGCATGAAAGTCATAAAGACATCATTCGTTTAGTCAAATCGTTAGACGATTCTATTAAAATTTTAGGCGATGTACAAGGTCCTAAAATAAGGTTAGGTGAAATAAACGGAGAACAAATTACACTTCAGGCGGGCGATTCTTTTATTTTGCATACGCAACCAGTTACAGGGAGCAATAAAGAAGTAAGCGTTGATTATGAAGGAATCGCGAATGATGTGAAAATTGGCGGTAGAATTTTAATTAATGATGGGGAAGTTGAGTTAATTGTTGAAACGGTAAGTGAGGATAAAATAGAAACAAAGGTCAAAACAGGTGGTAACATCTCATCTCATAAAGGGGTGAACTTACCAGGGGCAATCGTTCGTTTACCAGCTATTACAGAGAAAGATAAAAAAGATATTCAGTTTCTGTTAGAAGAGGATGTTGATTTTATTGCATGTTCTTTCGTAAGAAAACCTAGTCATATAAAAGAAATACGAGATTTTATACAACAGTACAAAGAAACTTCCCCTAATGTAATTGCAAAAATAGAAACGATGGAAGCGATCGAGAATTTTCAAGATATATGTAAAGAAGCAGATGGAATTATGATTGCAAGGGGGGATTTAGGAGTAGAGTTGCCGTATCAATTTATTCCGCTCTTGCAGAAAATGATGATTCAGGAATGTAATCGAACGAATACATATGTTATTACAGCGACACAAATGCTTCAATCAATGGTAGATCATTCTATTCCAACAAGGGCTGAGGTAACTGATGTGTTTCAAGCTGTACTGGACGGAACGAATGCCGTTATGCTTTCTGCTGAAAGTGCATCAGGCGAGCATCCAATTGAAAGTGTAAGAACATTACGTCTCGTTTCTGAATTCGCTGAGCATGTGAAAAAAGATGGTCCTTTTGTGATGAAAGATGTACTGGAATTGCTACATAAGTCTTTGGATGAATAAAAAGAGGGCGGATATGCATCCACCCTCGTGTTTTTCATTCGTATTACTCTTGCTCTTGCGCATCCAAAATTTTATCAAAAGCAGCAGATACTTTATCAAACTCTTCATCATTTTCAATGTATGAAAACTCATTATCTTCTTCTACTTTTAAAAAGAAAATATCAATGTCTTCCTCAGATTCTGTTTGAATGTCTTCTACGAAGGCAACTGCAATATATTCTGCGCCTTCGACATCCATCGCTCCGAGTACTTCTACTTCCTGATCCTCATTATTCTCATCACTGAGAGTAAACACTTCGCCAACTTCAATATCAGACATATCCATTCTCCTCCTGTTCGACTCTAAAAAATAGAGCGCTCAAACTGTATACATACTAACATATCTTTCCATGAAAAATCAATTTCATACATTAGAAAAACAACTGATTCTTCAATAGAATAAGTATTTAGCTAGAAGGAGTTTGATTTGTTAGTGCTATATTAATGAAATTCATTCTGTCCATAGCTTTTCTTATTATATCTCACAGTAATTGCTCGATTGGTGGGTATTAATCATTTGTTTACATCTTCTAATCAACTATTTCCCAAAATTGAGTTGCTGCTGTGGAGATTCGTTGGTTTTTTAATTTTACTATTACAGGCTCTAGATGGAAATCAAATTGTTCCAATTCTAAAAGAGTTGTATGTGCTAAAAATGGTGATGTATAATCCATTCTTGGAATAATGGATAAGCCGAGTCCTTTACTAACAAGTGCTACAACCATACTTATATCTTTACACTCAATAATGATATTTGGCTGGACTTTGTATGTATGAAACGCTTTGAGTAGGTTTTCATTGAATGAGAGTCCTTCCATTGCTCCGAGCATAATAAATGGAAACTGCGTAATTTTTTCAATCGTTACATGTTGTGATGGAAATGATGTTTCCCAACTTGCAGGGATAATTACAGCGATTGGTTGTTTTTTTAATGATTTTAGCTCATAGTGTTCACTATTTCCTAATCGCAAAAGTAGGGCGATATCAATTTCTCTTTGCTCTAGTTTTTTTAATAATTCTTCTGAATTTCCTGTTACTATATTTATTTTAACATTAGGGTATTGTGTTCTAAACGTACTAACATAGTCAACGAGCATATTCGAACATGTAGAAGAGACACCGATATTTACAGTTCCGCCTATACCTTGTTCAATTTCTTGAATTTGCTGCTTTACATCTTGCACTTGCATTAGCATTTGTGTGGCATACTCGTATAGTATTTCACCTGTTTCTGTAAGCTCCCATTTTTGACGATATCGATGAATTAAAGTTGTGCCAAGATCAGTTTCGAGCTTTTTTAATAATTGACTAAGTGGTGGTTGCGCGATATGGAGCACTTCTGCTGCTTTCGAAATACTTCCTTGTTTCACAATTTCTTTAAAGTAATATAATTGCCTGAAATCCATTGTATCTCTCCGTTATATGTTTTTTCATATGATAAGTTTATCACATATATATTTTTCATATGTTGTATTTGACGTTATATTTAATTGTATATTAATAACGTCAACTAGGAGTGAGAGATAGTATGAATCATTGGAACAGAACCTTGAGGCGCATCCTCATGTATGTGCTCGGGTTATTTTTTATGTCCATTGGCATTAGCATGTCGATTCAAGCAGGATTCGGTGTGTCGCCTGTATCATCATTAGCATATGCAAGTACATTAACAATCGGTTTATCGGTTGGTGTGACAATGGTGCTTGCAAATATTTTATACATTATTATTCAAGTCGTATTAAGTAAACGGATGGAGTTCAATGAATTTGTAAGTCAATTTATTATTTCGTTTTTATTCGGATTTTTCATGGATGCAACGCTGTTCCTTGTACAACTTTTTCCGCTACCAGAAACAATCTTTGCGCGAAGTGTATATTTGATTGTTAGTTTATTCGTTATAGCAGTCGGTTTAATGGGCTATACAACAGCGAAACTGCCATTAATGCCGTATGATGCGTTAACGTATGCCATTAGTGAAAAATTCAATTTGAAATTCGGTAAAGCAAAAATTTTGAGTGATGTAATAAACATTTGTGTAGCTGGTATCATCTGTATCGTTTTCATTCAATCGTTAGGTTCAATTGGGATCGGTACACTCATTTCTGCCTATTGTATCGGCAAAATTTTAGGGTGGATGATACCGTATTATCAACCGACACTTCATCGATGGGTATTTAAAACAGAGAAGGCTGCTTAGAATATATACTTCAAATCTCTAAAAGGTGATAGTGATAAATCTTTGTTCTTATCAATGGAAAAACGCAATTCTTTCTATGAAATGATAGGAAAGAATTGCGTTATATATTATCGTTGTGACAAATAGAGTGATTTGTTGAAAAACATGTACTTTTAATATTCAACTCAATATGAATCACAAACTTCTTTTTTATTTGTAGAAGCAGCATCTAATAAAAGGAAAACAGCCGCTATAAAATGTAGAACGATGTCTATATAAGGAAAGAAGGCAACGAGAGTAACGATAATACCGATATAATGAGGGTACGTATTCATGCCTTCTTTTTTAGATAATAAAATAGTAGTGATATGTAAAACAATCAATAGTAGTAAAGGTATCCCATAAAGGTTAACACGACTTAGAAATAAAAAACAAAAAGGAATCAATAAAAGATGATAGATCCCTGTGGTCCACTTTAGTGCTTGTATGTAAGTTTTCAAAGTAAATCCTCCTAAAATCATTCATATCTCTATATTACTAAAATTAATAGGTGATTGGATATTAAATACTTGTGGTTTTTAGTAGAATATAATTATTTTATGTAAACTAATTGTTTTCTTATCTATAAAATAGAAAAACCAATCCAATGAAAAGAGGGACTTTATCTATATGAATCAAACAGTAAGTAAAAAAACATGTAACTAGATTATTGAGTTAATTGTAGCAGTTTCAAAACTTGTATACGAAATTCTATAAAGGTATGAAGGGGATTTTCGTTTAAGACATAATACATCCATTGTTTTAAGGGAACAGTAATTCAAAACTCAAAACAATGGAGGTTATCATAATGAACAAAGTACTTTTTTCTTTCTTATGCATATTTTGTTTCGTAATTGGAAGTTCTTTCACTGTTCATGCTTTTTCTCCAAAGCAGTTACCGATTTCTAAAACGTCAGATCGATGGAAAATAGAAATTAAGCAACCTGATAAGAAAACTGGTTTAGTTACTTCTAAAAAGGATGTTTTTGATACTTATGGCTTCGAAGTCAAAGATATCGGGAAGGACGCTTATCATGTAACTGTTGAAGTATTTCGGAATGAACCAGATTCTCAAACGAAGTATGAGCTTTTCACTTCTACAAAAGATCATGTACTCAGTAAGGAAGTTGCTTTTAATCATACAAATTTTCCTATATCAGTTCAGTCTGATGAACTTGAAGTTATTATAACTTGGCAAGAAAGTCCTTCAAGAACATTAAAAAATGGGCAAAAAGATTGTGAAGCTGAAAGAAAATACAAACAGACATTTTTATTTAAACAATAAAAAATAACAGTAAAAACTCCATTGTTTTTAAATGGAGTTTTTTAGTGTACATTTCTGAACGATTCACAATCATAACGTAGTAGATGTATTAAAATAATTATTTAATGTATCACCTTTCAGAGAAGAAAGGGGAACCTTCACCTCAATACCTTCCTTCATATTCCGCAGCATAGCTGTTTCTGTACTAAGTTCTTCTTCCCCAATAATATTGTCGTATCGACCACAGCTACCAATGCTGGATGTAATCGATCCATCTTTTAAAAAGATTTCATACACGGTACCTGTGTACATTGTAAGTCCTCGTGCTAAAAACGGATTGAATATAGCATTTTCATTTATTCCAAGGGCAATCAAATATTGCTGTAATTGTTGTAATTCGTTTACTGCTACTAAAAATATAGAC
>NZ_BPLI01000039.1:0-18611 GCF_019656175.1 Bacillus sp. BML-BC051 | reverse complement strand
CCGGTTTCCCGGAGTTATCCCAGTCTTATGGGCAGGTTACCCACGTGTTACTCACCCGTCCGCCGCTAACTTCTTGAGAGCAAGCTCTCAATCCATTCGCTCGACTTGCATGTATTAGGCACGCCGCCAGCGTTCATCCTGAGCCAGGATCAAACTCTCCAATAAAGTTAGTTTGTCTAGCATCTAAAAATAAAAATTGACGTTTCACGTTGTTTGTTTCGTTCAGTTTTCAAAGAACTACTTGGTCGCTCATTTGCGACTTCCTTATGTTAACATCTTCATTTTTCAATGTCAACTAAGTTTTTCATTTCTTTTGTCGCGTTCTGCGTTTCTGCATCAGCGACTTTTCTTATATTACACCTCTAACCTACAATCGTCAACATGTTTTTCTAAAAAAATATAAAAAGGCTTATTTCTTTTAAAATAAGCCTTTTTATCATATACCATTCTATTCATTTATTATTTTTCTATAATTGGTAACGAGACGATAAAATGAATAGTACCATCCTTATATTCAGCTCGAATACTACCACCTTGTAATTCAACAATACTTTTCGCAATTGCCAATCCAAGTCCCGATCCTTCTGTTACTCTACTTCTAGATTGATCTTTCTTATAAAAACGTTCAAATAAACTCCCTAGTTCTTCTCTCGTAAACTCTTCACTATGATTCGCAATTACAATTTGTATTTCTCGGCGATGCCTTTGAAGAGAAACTTTTATCTCCCCATCATCTTTACTATACTTAATCGCGTTCATTAATAAATTATCAAATACACGAACCATCTTTTCCGAATCAACCGCTGCATGGGCACGTTCCTCAGGAAATTTCTTAACAAACGTAAGTCCATGCTCTTCTGCTTGCGGTACTAACTCTTCTATTAATTGCTCCAATAACTCATTTATACAAACCTCTTGTTTTTCTAATATAACTTGCTCATTTGTTAACTTTGTATACTCAAATAAATCTTCTATTAAATTCTTTAACTGCTCCGACTTCGCAAAAGCAATTCTCGTATATTCATCATGTTGTTCTTTATTTTCATATTTAGAATCTCGAAGTAATCGCAAGTAACCCATAATAGAAGTAAGTGGTGTACGCAAGTCGTGAGATACATTCGTAATAAGCTCGTTCTTTTGCTTCTCTAATTTACGTTCCTTTTCTATATTATTCATAAGCTCTTCTGCCATATTATTAATATTCTCAGTTAAAGACGCAATTTCGTCCTCACCTTTCTTCTCAATACGATACGCTAAGTTGCCTTTTTCTATTTCCTTTACACCTTGTGCCATCGCTTCAATTTGCTTCATCTTTCTCTTTGTTATATAGAAGAAAGAGAAAATAAATACGAGTACACCTATGAAAAATGGAAACGGTCCTTCTTGCGTATGATATCTCACTTCACCTCCCGGAATCCCACTAACAAACATGTATAAATTCTTATCTCCTATTGTAATAGGTGCAAAAGCTATAAATTCTTTTCTTGTATTTTCAAATGTATCTTGGCCATTTGAATAGTTGATTGCAAATGATGCTGCATTACGAATTGTATTATGCAAATCAATTTGTTCTTCTTGTGCCTGCTTCGTCTTATATACAACTTTGCCGCTCTCATCAGTAACCAGTACTTTTAAAGCTCTAGATCCTCGTTCTAAATTTTGGTTCTCCCTTTCGATCATATCGGATATAGCTTCTAATTTATTTTCGTGAACTGAACTATTCGCCACATTTTGAGCTTGTTGGTGAATTTCTCTCATACCAGACCCATAATCGATTGTCGCCTGCCGATTCGCATTCTCAAAAAAAGGCGCTGCTCCCTTTGCAAAAAAAAGCCCTAATAACGCACAAGCAGTAAATGCAGTAATAAGTTGAATTCGTATACTCCGTTTCACACTCTTCACTATCTTTCCAATTAATTCTCGAATTTTCCTCACATAAGTAAATGGATTAAATATCTTTTTCAATCTTATACCCCACTCCCCATACTGTTTTTATATATATTGGCTTCCTTGGATTCTCTTCAATCTTTTCACGCACTTTCCGAATATGAACCATTACCGTGTTATCCGACTGGAAAGACCTTTCGTTCCAAACCTTTTCATAAATTTGTTCCGCACTAAAGACCATACCCGGATTACGAGCCAGTAATTCTAAAATAGAAAACTCCCTTGGGGTCAGTTTCACTTCTTCTCCATCCACAATGACTTTATGGGTTGAGATGTTTATTTTCATCTCTCCAATTTCTAACTCGTCCTCATTTTGAATAACAAAACCATTCATCTTCATATAACGACGTAACTGAGATTTAATTCTTGCAATTAACTCTAACGGATTAAATGGTTTCGTTACGTAATCATCTGCACCTGTTGTTAACCCTAAAATTTTATCCATATCTTGCGTTTTCGCAGAAAGCATAATAATTGGCATTTCTTTCGATTCTCTTACTTTCATACACATATGAATACCGTCTACTTTCGGCATCATAATATCTAATACGACGAGATGTACTTCATTTTTTTCTAGTAAACGTAATCCTTCTTCTCCGTCCCCTGCTTGCAATACTTTATATCCTTCATTCTTTAAATAGATTGTAACAAGATTTCTAATTTCTTTTTCATCATCTACGACAAGTATTGTTTCGTTTGCCACAATATCTCCCCCATCACTTTTTTAATCCCTAACTTCTATTATAGGAAAACTTCTGAAGAAAAACGCTCGGAAATCCTTAAGATTTTCTGAAGACGCAAAAAAGGTCTAGACTCCCCTTAAGTCTAGACCTTTCAAAAACCCCTTTTATTTACGAACGTAGATGAAATATAGTACGAATAAAACTCCCATAACATACATAATTGGATGAATCTCTTTACGACGACCACTTACTACCATTGTAATTGGATAGAAGATAAACCCAATTGCAATCCCTGTCGCAATACTATACGTAAGTGGCATTGAAATGATTGTAAAGAATGCTGGTACTGCAATCTCGAATTTCTTCCAATCAATTTCACCTAAAGATGAAACCATTAAGATTCCTACAATAATTAAAGCTGGTGCCGTTACAGCTGGTGTTACAACACTTAATAACGGCGAGAAGAATAGTGCCAGCAAGAAGAATCCTGCTGTTACAACTGCTGTAAATCCAGAACGTCCACCCGCTGCTACCCCTGCAGAAGATTCAATGTAAGACGTTGTTGTTGATGTACCTAGGATCGCACCGATTACAGTTGCAATCGCATCTGCAAATAACGCTTTTCCTGCACGTGGTAATTTATTGTTTTTCATTAATCCAGCTTGATTCGCAACCGCTACAAGTGTACCTGCTGTATCAAAGAAATCGATAAAGAAGAACGTTATAATAACAATCACCATTTGAACAGTAAAAATGTCTCCAAAGTGCGTTAATGCCACACCGAACGTTGGTTCTAGACTCGGTATTGCTCCCACTACAGCTTTCGGAGTATCAATTAATCCTGTCGCTACTCCTAAGATTGCTGTAAGAATCATACCGTAGAACACGGCACCATTAACTTTCTTAATCATGAAGATGATTGTCGTAACAACCCCGAAGATTGCTAGTAACGTTGTGCCCTTTGTTAAATCCCCCAACCCAACAAGAACAGCATCATTTTTCACGATAATTCCGGCATTTTGGAATCCAAGGAAGGCAATGAACAATCCGATACCTGCCGCTACTGCAAACTTTAACTCTGATGGAATTGCATTAATGATTTTTTCACGAATACCTGAAGCTGTAAGAATAATAAAGATAATACCTGACATTAACGTTCCAGCAATTGCTGTTTGCCACGGAATACCCATCGTTAATACTGCCGTATAAGCAAAGAACGCGTTAATCCCCATACCTGGCGCCAAAGCAATCGGATACTTCGCGAAAATACCCATAATTAACGAACCAATCGCTGCCGCTAATGCTGTAGCAACGAATACTGCACCTGGATCCATTCCTGTACCTGCTGGTAACCCTTTAACATTTCCAAGTGACAGCGTAGCAGGATTGACAAATAGTACATACGCCATAGATAAGAATGTCGTTAAACCCGCTATGAACTCTGTTTTATAATTTGTGCCGAGTTCATCAAACTGAAAATAGCGTTTCATCTTACGTTTCCCCCGTTATATGATTACTCGCCGTAATCTCCCTAGCCCTCTTTTATCTATTAAAAATAAAAAAGGCTTCCATTGCATATACATGGAAGCGTTCTATGAATAAAGACAAGTTTCCCCTCACCTTTATCAAAACGCCTCGTAGTCAAGCCATTTACGGTAGCTAGGTAGAAACTTTCGGGCCATATCCCCGATATTATACGACGGCATAATATTCACTTTTCGTTTGAATTACATACTCATATTAACTCGCATAGGTGCTTTTGTCAATTAAAAACGAACATTTTCACAAACTTTTATATTTTTGTTCGTATTAAGGGTAAAACTACAAAAGATCCATCTATGCATGTGCAATAGATGGATCTTTTGTATAATACTATTCCCACTCAATCGTTGCTGGTGGCTTACTCGTTACATCATACACGATACGGTTAACGTGCTTTACTTCGTTTACGATACGTACAGAGATTTTCTCTAATACATCCCAAGGGATACGTGCCCAGTCAGCTGTCATACCGTCGATAGATGTTACTGCGCGGATACCTACTGTGTAATCGTAAGTACGCTCGTCACCCATAACACCTACGCTACGCATACCAGGAAGCGCAGTGAAGTATTGCCAAATTTCGCGATCTAAGCCTGCTTTAATAATTTCTTCGCGTAAAATCGCATCAGATTCACGAACGATTTCTAATTTCTCTTCTGTGATTTCACCTAATACACGAATACCAAGACCCGGTCCTGGGAATGGTTGACGCCATACGATTTCATCAGGAATTCCTAGTTCTGATCCTAATACACGTACTTCATCTTTAAATAAAGTGTTTAAAGGCTCAATTAATTTGAACTGCATGTCTTCTGGAAGTCCACCAACGTTATGGTGAGATTTAATTGTTTGTGCAGTTGCTGTACCACTCTCAACGATATCTGTGTAAAGTGTACCTTGTGCCAGGAAGTCCATACCTTGTAATTTAGAAGCTTCATCATCAAATACATAAATGAATTCGTTACCGATGATTTTACGTTTTTGCTCTGGATCTTCTACACCTTTTAACTTGTTCATGAAACGTTCTTGTGCATCCACTTTAATAACGTTCATGTGGAAGCCTTCGCTGAATGTTTTCATAACGCCTTCTGCTTCACCTTTACGAAGTAAGCCGTGGTCAACGAAAATACATGTTAATTGGTCGCCGATTGCTTTATGAATTAACACTGCTACAACAGAAGAGTCTACACCGCCGCTAAGTGCGCATAGTACTTTTTTGTCTCCAACAGTTTCACGAATTTTCTCTAATTCTACTTCGATAAAGTTCTCCATGTTCCATCCTTCAGAACAACCACATGCGCCGAATACGAAGTTTTTAATTAAATCGTTACCGTGCTCAGAGTGACGTACTTCTGGGTGGAATTGTACACCGTATAAGTTTTGCTCTTCATTGCTCATACCAGCAATTGGACAAGACTCACTTGTTGCGTCTACTACGAATCCTTCAGGTAAACCAGTTACTAAGTCACCATGACTCATCCATACAACCTGCTCTTCTGGAAGGTTCGTATATAATTTTGATTCGTTCTCTACTTTAAGAACAGCTTTTCCATACTCACGGTGGTTTGCACGTTCTACTTTACCACCGAAGTGTTGTGTCATAAGCTGCATACCGTAACAAATACCGAAGATCGGTAATCCTAGTTCAAAGATTTTTTCATCACAATGTAATGCGCCTTCACCGTATACACTATTTGGTCCACCAGAGAAGATAATCCCTTTTGGATTCATTGCTTTAATTTCTTCTGCAGTAATTGTATGTGGATGAAGTTCACTGTATACACCGAACTCACGAATTCGACGTGCTATTAACTGATTGTACTGACTCCCAAAATCTAAAACGATAATTGTATCATGCTGCTTCTTCAAAATAATCACCCCAACGTTAGTTCTCGTATATAAATATTTTCACCAATTTGGCAAAAAGCATTACTAATATAATAAAAAAAGCCAGTCCTCCGCCTCTAGTCTCATAACAAAGAAAAGGCAGGGGTCTGGCTTTATAAAGAAAGATAGTCTTCCGCTCTTTATAAATATAAGACGCACTGCCTTCATAGTCAGGTTGTTTACGGTAACCCGGTAGAGACTCTCAAACCATATCATCGAGGATATATGAAGGATTGTTTTATATTATCTTCCTAGATTCTAACAATGAAGTATCGATATGGTCAAGAGAGAAAGCGACAAAATTCTACAGAAATTCATTTCCTTTTCTAAAAAACATCCATTTCTATATAGAAATGGATGTTTTTTAGAAAAGGAATTACATCATACCACCCATGCCAGGCATTACTGGTTCAATCGGTTCTGTTTTGTCAGCTACTACAGCTAAAGTCGTATCATCAGTTTCTTCCTATTTTTTTACCTATCCGTATAAAAATTTCATCAACCTGTTCTAGCTCTTACGCTGACATAAATACAACTCAAACAAAAGAGTTAATAGACAATATAAAAGCCTATGCAAGTTATACATAAGCTTTTTGTTATTCACGATTAGCTATTTTTCAAGTCCTAAGTCTTAAAGCAATTATTAATAAGATTAAATATAATAATCAGGGTTTTCGTCCATTTTAATTAAAAACTCTTCTAAAGAATCCGCTATTTTCTCATCCTCAGAGTAAATAGGACATTGACCTAATTCATTTTCCTCTTTAAATTTAATTGTTAAAAAGTTAAGTTCTGTTGCTTCGAAAAATACTAATGATTCATCATCATCTACATCATCTAGGTTTGGATTATATTCGTAAATATCCTGTCTTAAGCGAAAATCCGCAACTGAAATCGGGTCCATAAACCTGTTGAAAAACATTCTTTTATCAGACTTTAAAAAACCACAACCTATTTCTTGATAAAAACGTTGCAGTTCTTTTGGGAATTTCATTTGTAATAAGCTTTCTGCTTCATCTATCTCTTCTTGATATATAGGATAAAAAATAGGTTTTTGTGTAGAACGTACACTTCTGTCTGCTACAACATATTTTTTCAAAAAGTTAAACATAGTGTTAATACCTCCGTTATTTACTTTTTCTTAAAAATCTCTTTTGAAATACCTTCCTTACCATGAATCCCACCTTGATGTTCAGTAGGAAATTTAGCTGGGTGTATATTCCACCACTCATGTTCTCCACCGTGTGCATTTTCAATAAAATGATGTGCATCATACGGGTCATCTACATGCCTTAGCGGTATTCCTCTTCTAGAAAGGATTTCTTCTTCATAAGTAGGCCATTTTTGATTAGTCTCCAGTTCCCACTCTTCTCTTAAATCATCTTTTAATCTACCAAATTCTCTTCTTCTTTTTACAACTTCTTCTTTGCTTAATCGTTCATAACTATTATTTTCTATGTTTTCTTGTAGTAATTCCCTCTGCTTTTCAGGGATTTTCCTATTTGTAATTTCTTCTACTTGGCTAAGGTATTCTTGGAATCTAGATGTATTTAAATTACCAGGGTCAGCAAACATAAATGTATTTCGTGCTTCTTCTAAAGAATTAAAAGAAGTTTTTGGAACATCTCTAAAATCACCAGCATAAGCAAAGGGGTCTCTCATTTGTAATTTATTTGAAAAATGAGAAATACTCTGTTCTGTTTTTGTCCCTAATGTAGTTACTTTCCCTACTCTACTTATTCCTTTATCACCAAGCCAACCCAAGCCAAGTCCCATAAAAATACTTGTTCCCCATTTCGTACGACTTTCCGCATCACCATGCCAAAAATCATTCATAAATGAATCCGAAACAGTATTCCAAGCGGTAGAAACTGTCTCTATAGGGTGACCTATAGCATACTTAATATTTTCCTTTGTTACTGTATCGTCTAATGAATCAAATCCTTCTACAATCTCCCCAATAACTTGCCCAGAGCCAACGTATATACCATCCCAAATTTTTCTCAGCATAGATTTTTCAGAGGGTTTGTCGCCCATTGCTCCTGCTTCTATCTTTTCATTAGATAAACTTCCATCAACTAAATTACCATCATACAGTTCATCAGCATTACGAAACTTTTCAGCAGCATGCATTAGTTCTTCTGCAATCTTATCAAATTCCCTAAACACATTAAACATTTGAGGTTTTGTTTCATTAAACATCTGATAAAATCTTTGACTCGTTGCACCATTCCACATTGCAGCTACGTATTCCGTTTGGTTATATAAATCTTTATGTATTTGTTCTAACCTATTTTTAGTTTCAAGAACAAGCTTCGCTGACTGTTCTAGCCGTTCTGGCGTAACCTTTATTTGCGTCATGCTACCCCTTCTCCATACAATATTTTACACAAAAATTATATCACGTGAAGCTATTTCACCGTACTAAATATTCGGAATTTACTAATTAAAAATCATCCCCCCTTTTAAAAAAGTTGAAACGCCGCTGTCTAAATAAACACGAGAATCCTATCAAAATATAGCTTCTCTTATTCATTTCCTCTTTGCAAAATCAAGTAGCCATCTCACTTTTTCAGGATGATTTATTCCACGTAAATGCCCAAATACACTGTAACTTCGTATTTATTATTTTAGCTGTATTACTTTTATCTTGGAATAACGTAAATAGCTTTTCACATAAAAGACTTTTAACTTCTTCAACATTCAAAATGTCATTATCGTGACATTAATCAATAAAACCACCTAAGAGAACCTTATAATTTTGAATATTTACCTCCGTTGTATTTCGAAACTTACAGTCTTCCAGAAATTCTTGGTATGCAAACTTTAATAACACAAAAAAGACTACCTCCTCTCATCAAGGAAGTAGCCTTCTACTAATTAACTATTTATACATTGCACAGCTTCACAGAGTGATGCTTATTACATCATTCCACCCATACCGCCCATGCCCATGCCGCCCATGTCAGGCATTGCTGGTGCATTTGGTTCTGGTTTGTCAGCTACTACAGCTTCAGTTGTTAAGAACATAGCTGCAACAGATGCTGCGTTTTGAAGTGCAGAGCGAGTTACTTTAGCTGGATCTACGATACCAGTTTCAAGCATGTTAACCCACTCGCCAGTAGCTGCGTTGAAACCAACGCCTACTTTTTCGCCTTTTAGACGCTCTACAACTACAGATCCTTCTAGACCAGCGTTGATTGCGATTTGACGAACTGGCTCTTCTAATGCACGAAGTACGATGTTGATACCTGTAGCTTCGTCGCCTTCAGCTACGATAGAAGCTACTTTCGTGTATACGTTCATAAGTGAAGTACCACCACCTGCAACGATACCTTCTTCTACTGCTGCACGAGTTGAGTTAAGTGCATCTTCAATGCGAAGTTTGCGCTCTTTTAACTCAGTTTCAGTTGCTGCACCTACTTTAATTACCGCTACGCCACCTGCAAGTTTTGCAAGACGCTCTTGTAATTTTTCACGATCGAATTCAGAAGTAGTTTCTTCTAATTGCGCACGGATTTGACCGATACGAGCTTCGATTTGTTGTGAATTTCCGATACCTTCAACTACAGTTGTGTTTTCTTTCGTTACAACAACTTTACCAGCGCGTCCTAAAGATTCAATTGTAGCAGATTTTAAGTCACGACCTAATTCTTCAGTGATTACTTCGCCACCAGTTAAGATTGCAATATCTTCTAGCATTGCTTTACGACGGTCACCAAATCCAGGAGCTTTAACAGCTACTACATTGAATGTACCACGAAGTTTATTCACTACTAATGTAGCTAAAGCTTCGCCTTCTACGTCTTCAGCGATGATAAGAAGTGGTTTACCTTGTTGTACCACTTGCTCTAATACTGGTAAGATTTCTTGGATGTTAGAAATCTTTTTGTCAGTAATTAAGATGTATGGGTTATCAAGAACTGCTTCCATTTTGTCAGAATCAGTAATCATGTAAGGAGATGCATATCCACGATCAAATTGCATACCTTCTACTACGTCTAATTCTGTTGTGAATCCTTTAGACTCTTCTAAAGTAATAACACCGTCGTTACCAACGCGCTCCATTGCTTCAGCGATTAATTGACCTACTTCTTCGTCAGCTGCAGAAATAGCAGCTACTTGTGCGATAGAAGATTTACCTTCGATTGGTTTAGAAATCTCTTTTAATTCTGCAATTGCAGCAGTAACAGCTTTTTCGATACCTTTACGAAGACCCATTGGGTTCGCACCAGCTGTTACGTTTTTAAGACCTTCACGAATCATAGCTTGTGCTAATACAGTTGCAGTTGTTGTTCCGTCACCAGCTACATCATTTGTTTTGCTAGCAACTTCTGCTACTAATTTTGCACCCATGTTTTCGAATGCATCTTCTAATTCGATTTCTTTTGCGATTGTTACACCGTCATTTGTAATAAGTGGTGAACCGAATTTTTTCTCAAGTACAACGTTACGACCTTTTGGTCCAAGCGTTACTTTTACTGCGTTTGCAAGAGTGTCGACACCGCGAAGCATCGAACGACGTGCTTCTTCACTAAATTTAATATCTTTTGCCATAATAATTGACCCCCTTGGATTTTTTAAGATTTATATAATTAACCGATAACTGCTAAAATGTCACTTTCACGTAAAATCAAGTAGTCAGTACCTTCGTATTTCACTTCAGTACCTGCATATTTTGAGAAGATGATAAGATCACCTGCTGCTACCTCTAAAGCAACACGCTCACCATTTTCAAGCACTCGACCAGTACCTACTGCAATAACTTTACCCTCTTGTGGTTTTTCTTTTGCAGTGTCTGGTAATACAATACCACTTGCTGTTTTTTCTTCTGCTTGAACAAGCTCAATTACAACGCGATCACCTAATGGCTTTAGCATGAACAATAACCTCCTCATTTTGTTATGTAAATTTTATTTATTAGCACTCAAGTCACCCGAGTGCTAACACACTTATAATAATAAATAATCTCAATTTCTTTTGCAAGTAAAAAAATCATAATTTTTTCGCAAATTCAGCTATACACTTTTTCTATATAGAGTCCCTCTTCTTCTACCTTTACTATATGAATCGTTGTTTCCACTACTCGTATGTTACAATATGAAAGGACACCCTAAGTTGTTTTCGCTATACACACAACTTTCTCCTGTCTTCTATTATAATTTCAAATACGGATTTACGAAAAAAACATAATTTAAGCGAGGTTTATATCGTAGGTAGCATATTTACATGTTATCCTACCTTATCTCATACACTAGAGTTAGAAAGGATGGTTAAACCATTTGAAAAAACAATATTGGTGGATTATCGTTACATACATTTTAATGCAGTTATCATCCATTGCTGGATTACCACTTCTGCTGAAAACTGGACTTTATGATAACAGGGGCTTTACTAGAGAAGAGAAATTTCAACTCATAACTGGCCACTGGGCAATCATTAGCTTCTTTATTGCATTATGTATCGTACTTTGGTTACTTAGAACAGATATTCGCGACAGACGTTTAGATACAACGCGTTCTACTATTCCAGCTACGATTGGTTGGATTTTTATCGGCTTCTTCTTAGCATTTTTCTCGCAAAGTATTGCCGGCATGATAGAAATGCGTTTATTAGGAATTAAACCTGGATCAGAAAATACAGCGAGACTTATGGATATTGCTAGGACGACACCTTGGTTCCTTATCGTCATATCTATAATAGGACCTATCTTGGAAGAAATCGTATTTAGAAAAATTTTATTTGGTACACTTTATAAGAAGTTTAACTTCTTTATTGCTGCTATCATTAGTTCTCTCGTATTCGCAGCAATTCATTTTGATTTTACTCACCTATTGGTATACACTTCTATGGGGCTCGTATTCGCCTTTTTATATGTAAAAACGAAGCGTATTATCGTCCCTATCGCAGCTCATGTTGCTATGAATACATTAGTTGCAGTTGCTCAAGTTTTAATGAGCAATGAACAAATTCAAGAAATGATTAAAGAAGCTGAAAAAATGCAAGGCTTTATCGGAGGATTTTTAGTATGAGAAACTCACCATTGTTCATGGCTGCATTGTACTTCCTTCTAGGGTGTATCTTTACACGCTTCGCCATTACGAACGTAACAGATACAATCTGGAATATGTGGACAATACTATTTGCAGTTATGGCAACAATTGATTTTAATTTGGCACTTCGCCTTATCTTAGTTAAATTCACAAAGAAAAAACAATAATAAAACGCAGAGGTCGCTTCCTCTGCGTTTTATTGTGGATAATTCTTTAAAAAGTAAACAAGTGTTTGTAACTCTACCGCTAAATCAATATGATGAATTCTTATATTGTCTGACACATTTAAGCGTGCTGGTGTGAAATTTAAAATACCATGCACATTCGTTTCTGCCAATCTATCTGCTACAGGTTGTGCTACTGTAGCGGGTACTGTTAATATTGCCACTTGTATATCAGTTGATAAACGTTCTTCTAATTCATCTAAATGATATACAGGAATGCCCCCGATTTCTGTTCCGACTTTCTCTTCACTAACGTCAAACGCCATTTCAATTTTTGTATTATTGTTTTTCGTGAAATTATAATGTAAGAAAGCGGTCCCTAAATTACCTACTCCAATAAGTGCTACACGTGTTATATCATCTTGGTCGAGTGTTTCACGGAAAAATGATAATAAATAATTTACGTTATATCCATAACCTTTTTTCCCTAACGCTCCAAAATATGAGAAATCTCTTCGAATCGTTGCGGAATCAACCTTTACCGCTTCACTCAATTCGGCTGATGAAACACGTTGCTTACCAGAAAGAGATAAGTTTTGGATAAATCGATAGTATAGAGGCAATCGTTTGGCAGTGGCCTGTGGAATTTTTTGCTGATCCATATAACCTCTCCTCTCTTCCTATCTTTATTCATATACTTGAATCAAATACAGAAGTTTAGCACTCATGAATTTCCCTGTATAATAAAGAGAAGAAGTATTCTCTCTTTATTTTAAACTATACACTATTTTTAGTATGATTGAGAAATATAAACATGGCAAAGTTAAGAAATTATTTGAGGTGAAAACATTGATTTTATTACAAGTAAACGCGCTTTCGAAATTATACGGTGCAGAAACGATTCTTGCAAACATAAAATTGGAAGTTCAAACGAAAGATCGTATCGCATTAGTCGGACGAAATGGAGCCGGTAAATCTACGTTATTAAAAATAATAGCTGGTGAGCTATCTCATGATGGCGGCGAAATTATAAAACCAAAAGATGTCTCAATCGGGTACTTAGCTCAAAATACCGGGTTAGAAACGTCTTTAACAATTTGGGATGAAATGTTAACCGTCTTTACACACCTGCAGCAAATGGAGACAAAGCTTCGAAGGCTAGAGCAAGAAATGGGCAAAGAAGAAAACTTTTCAAACGAGGCTACATATGAAAGATTATTAGCTGACTATGACCAATTACAATTAAATTATAAAGATCAAGGTGGCTATCAGTACGAAGCAGATATTCGTTCAATTTTAAGTGGGCTTGGCTTCCCAGTTGAAACGCACCAGACGACGATTTCTACATTAAGCGGTGGACAAAAAACACGCTTAGCTCTCGGTAAATTATTATTAACGAAACCGGACCTACTTATTTTGGACGAGCCTACAAACCATTTAGACATCGAAACATTAACATGGCTTGAACAATATTTACAAGGCTATCCTGGCGCAATACTAATCGTTTCCCATGACCGTTATTTCTTAGATAAACTCGTTACACAAGTATATGAAATTTCGAATAAAGAAAGCAGACGATTTGTTGGTAACTACAGTAAATATTTAGACTTAAAATCAGCGCTATACGAGCAAGAAATGAAACGTTATGAAAAGCAACAAGATGAAATCGCTAAGCTTGAGGACTTCGTTCAAAAAAATATAGCACGTGCATCGACGACAAAACGTGCCCAAAGCCGTCGTAAACAATTAGACCGAATGGAATTATTAACAAGACCATTAGGTGATTCTAAGTCAGCTTCCTTCCACTTCGATATCGAAAAACAAAGTGGAAATGATGTTTTACAAGTAAAGGATGCAACTATCGGCTATGATGAGGATCCGATTATTGAACATGTAACGATGCGCTTAACTCGCGGGGATAGCGTTGCTTTAGTTGGTCCAAACGGAATCGGGAAATCGACATTATTAAAATCACTTGTGAATAAGTTACCACTATTACACGGTGATGTTTCTTTCGGATCTAATGTATCTGTTGGTTATTATGATCAAGAACAAGCAAACTTAACATCCTCTAAGCGGGTTTTAAATGAGTTATGGGATGAATATCCCTTGCAGCCTGAAAAAGAAATTCGCACGATATTAGGTAACTTCTTATTCACAGGGGATGATGTGCTAAAACCAGTATCTTCTCTTAGTGGTGGACAAAAAGCTCGATTAGCTCTTGCAAAACTTATGATGCAAAAATCGAATTTATTAATTCTTGATGAACCTACGAACCATCTTGATTTAAACAGTAAAGAGATCTTGGAGAATGCTTTAATTGATTATCCAGGCACCCTTCTATTTGTCTCACATGACCGCTACTTTATTAATCGTGTAACGACGACCGTTGTTGAGTTATCAACAGAAGGTGCACAGGAATATTTAGGTGACTACGATTACTACGTTGAAAAGAAAAATGAAATGATTGAACGCGCAGCATTTGAACAACAAGAACAGCAAGAAAACCAAGCACCTGTTCAAAAAACTGTAGCTCAAGAAAAATTAAATTATCTCGAAGAAAAAGAGCGTAAACAATTAGAACGTCAACGCACCCGAAAAATTGAGGAGCTAGAACAAAACATTGTAGAATTTGAAGAAGAAATTGCTACGTTAGAAGATCAACTTTGCTTACCAGAAATATATGCAGATTATGAAAAGGCTAGTGAAATTACAACGAAAAAGCAAACACTACAAGAGCAACTTGATGCATGTATGGCAGAATGGGAAGAATTGCATTTATAAGAGTATGAATAAGAAGGATGTCTCATAAATCAGGATTTTTGACTATGCGACATCCTTTTTGTCTTCCAGTTGGGATGAACGTCATATTGTATAAACAATTCGACACGACACATCGATTTACCGACAAAGTTTGACATTGTTAATCACTCCTATCATAAGAGCGTATTTCAAAATGTTTTTTAGAGATATCTTCTTGTTATTTATTTCCCGAAAAAGAATACATGTAAAGGTCAGACTTCATCTAATTTATCCACAAGTTTATACACATATCCACCTTTGTAAAATAAACTTCTAAATAACTTTTCCACATTATCCACAATTAACAAAAAAGTTATCAACATTTTATATACACAATAAAACCCACATTATCAACAGATAATATGGGTTTTATCCACAAGCTGTGGTTAATTTTGTGTATAACTATGCTTCAATATCTAATCCTGGATTTGCATTTAAAGCTAATGTAGCACGTTTTCCTTGTTCATATGCAATTGTACCTGCCGCCGCAATCATTGCGGCATTATCTGTGCATAAAGATAATGGAGGAATAATTAGCTCAATATTTTCTTTTTGTGCAAATGCTTCTTCTAAACGTGCACGAAGTCCTTTATTAGCAGCTACCCCACCAGCTAGCAGCAGTTGCTTTACGTTATACGCTTCTGCTGCACGGGATGCTTTCGTTACAAGCACATCTATTACACTCGCTTGGAAACTTGCTGCTAAATCTTCGGGTGCAATTTCTATCCCGCGTTGTTTTGCGTTATGCACAGTGTTGATAACTGCTGATTTCAATCCACTAAAACTGAAATCATACGAATCAGGTTCTAGCCATGCACGAGGCAAATCGATTGTTGGTTCTCCTTCATGTGCAAGGCGATCAATATGAGGACCACCTGGATATGGCATAGATAACGTACGAGCTACTTTATCATATGCCTCTCCAGCTGCATCATCTCTTGTTTCACCAATCACTTCGAATGAACCATGTTCTTTCATATAAACAAGCTCTGTATGCCCACCAGATACAACAAGTGATAGTAGTGGAAATTGAACTTCTTTTACTAAACGATTCGCATAAATATGACCAGCGATATGATGAACACCAACTAGAGGAATATCATGTGCAAAAGCTACTGCTTTCGCTGCATTTACCCCTATTAAAAGCGCTCCTACTAAACCAGGTCCTTCTGTTACAGCAATTGCATCAATATCATCAAATGTGATATTTGCTTCTTTTAAAGCTTCTTCTAACACAACTGTAATTTCTTCTACATGATGACGGGATGCAATCTCTGGTACAACTCCGCCGAAACGTTTATGACTTTCAATTTGTGATGCAACGACATTCGCAATAATTTCCGTTCCATTTTTAACAACTGCTACTGCTGTTTCATCACAACTTGTTTCAATACCAAGTATAATCGTATTTTTTTCCATTATATATTCACCCACATTACGAGACCATCTTCCTGATTGTCTGCATAGTATCGTTTACGAATTCCACCATTTTGAAATCCGTATTTTCTGTATAACTGTTTTGCTACTTCATTTGATACACGTACTTCAAGTGTCATCGTTTTTACCCCTAAATCTTTCGCTTCGGAAATAACTTCTTTCAATAAAGCATCCCCTAGCTTTTGACCTCTGTATTCTGGCAAAATAGCTATATTTGTTATATGTGATTCATCAATAATTATCCACAATCCACAATACCCAATTACACGACCATCTTTTTCTAGCACAACATAATGTGCATGTTCATTCGTCGTTAACTCACGGTGAAAGGCATCTGCAGTCCAAGGAGTTGAAAAAGACGCTTCTTCAATAGCTACAATTTGAGCGATATCCTCGAGTTCCATCTTTCTAAATATCATATCCATCTTCTGCAGACTCCTACTTGTTTTGACTTTCTAACCACTTTGTTTCAGCTTCAGCTAAACGAAGATAACTAGGAACAAATGAATGTACATCTTGTTCTTCTTTTTGTAACCCTAAGAAAGCTAACTCACTTGGTCTTGGGTTATTTTTAGTGAAGGGAGCAAATACAGCTTGATCGCCTAAATGTTCTATTATTGTTTCTTTGTGTAGTTTAACATCGTTACCAATAAATAAAACCTGCTTACCTTTATCTTTTAACATTTGCAACCAGTCTACAATAAGGATGATTCGGTCTTCTTCTATAGAAGTTACATTCTCTCCTTCATATGTATATAACCCAGTATAAATTTGTCCACGTCTTCCATCGAATAAAGGACAGATTAATCCATCAAAATTAGCCCCGTTTGCAGCTACTACTTCTAAACTTGATACACCTACAATCGGTATTTGAAGTGACCAAGCTAATGTTTTTGCAGCTGTCACACCTATGCGAACACCTGTATATGATCCAGGTCCAGCAGCTACAACGATTTTAGTTAATTCTTTCGGTTTTACACCGCATTCTTTTAACAGTTGCTCTACAGCTGGCATAAGACGTACAGAATGGTTTTTTGTTAAGTTTGTAATGATTTCCCCAATTACGTTTCCTTCCTCAATAAGGGATACACCCATTACGTAATTTGAAGTATCAATTGCTAGTACTTTCATCTTGTAATAGCTCCTCACATAATCTAATATATCGATCTCCAATTGGCTCGAGTACAATTCTTCTTGTATCATCTCCAGCATGGAATAAACTAATTTGTAACTTCTCATTTGGTAAAAATGCTTCTATTAAATGAGCCCATTCTACTACGGTAATTCCTTCACCGTAGAAATACTCATCAAAACCTAAGTCCTCTTCACTTTCTGCTAAGCGATACACGTCCATATGATATAGCGGCAATCTCCCTTTATATTCTTTAATAATATTAAAGGTAGGACTATTTACAACTCTTTTCACTCCAAGACCTTTTGCTAGTCCTTTTGTAAAAGTTGTCTTACCAGCCCCTAGATCTCCTTCTAAAATAATTACATCTTGCGCCTGGGCAAGTCCACCTAGTTTTTCTGATAACCTTTGTGTTTCCTCAGAAGATTTTGTTGTTATTTCATATTTACTCACAGACTTCACCTACTTTACTCACAATGTTCTCTGCTCTTTATTATACAGGTTTTGAATATATAAAAAAGTCCTTAGGAGTTTTCCTAAGGATAGTTTGACTGTCTTTATTAGTTTTTTGTTAAAACAAATAAAAAAATACGAAACAACATGTTTCGTTCTTTTCTTTATATAAAATGGCGGTCCCGACCGGGGTCGAACCGGCGATCTCCTGCGTGACAGGCAGGCATGTTAACCACTACACCACGGGACCATTTGGTTGCGGGGACAGGATTTGAACCTGCGACCTTCGGGTTATGAGAACAACGAACAACCGAGCTGCTCCACCCCGCGTGTTATAAGTTGCTTGGCGACGTCCTACTCTCACAGGGACAAGGTCCCAACTACCATCGGCGCTAGAGAGCTTAACTTCCGTGTTCGGTATGGGAACGGGTGTGACCTCTCTGCCATCATCACCAAACTATGAAGGCATATTCCTTCAAAACTAGATAACATTGCTTCATATTATATGGTT